>NZ_JBEONQ010000021.1:0-90782 GCF_040544445.1 Undibacterium sp. GrIS 1.8
TTCGACTGGCTGGTCAAAAGGCAGAATGCTATCGCATCTGACCCTTTGACTTTTTATTCAATGTTGCTCTTCGTACTTGAATCCGCCGCATTTTTAGAAAAATAAATGGGGAGTATATTTCAATCAAGCTACTACAGAAACCCTGAGATGTGACTTTACAGTGAACCGAAATCCAGCTTTTCCCCAATTAATCTGCCGCGCAATAATCCGCTAATCTCAACAAGTATTAAAGCGATATAGATTAAAGCGATGTGTTTTAAAGGAACAGCGCTCTGTACAGACTCTTGCATCTGTCGGTGCTGTCGGTTCCGGCTGGTAGCAAAACGATTTTGACCTGTAGATTTTTCTCCAGCGCGCTGAGGCTGGCAATTTGCTCAAGGCTGGCTGCGGCAGTTTCAATCGCTAATAGTATCGGACGCTCCCAATGATGGCAGCGTACCGCGGCGATCTGCGTTAGCAAGCGCTGCTGCGCCTGGACATCAAAATGTGCTGCGTGCAAATGGAATACCGCCATATCGCAAGACGCCATCAAGGCATGATGTTCCAGATGCTGCTGCCGGTCTTGATCCTGATATAAATGAATCAAGGTGGTGTGATAAGCGCAGTAAGTCGTTTCCAACTTGGCTGCCAGACTACCGGCGCAAATTGAATGCAATGCCGCGCCAGCTTTTAGCTCGATCGCATTCCAACCAAGCTCCGCGTCGGACTGCTGAGAAACCAGCAGCACATTTCTGCCGGCATCTGCCCGCTGCTGTGCAAGGGCTTTCGCCAGCGTGGCACTTACGCGCATTGAATGCAGCGAGGGATCAGCTACCATGGTCAAAATCATCTGTGTCCTATCCATGTTGAAAATACAGGTGAAGACCAGTCAACATTCTATCGATTGCAATCACTGCCAGAATCAAACCTAACAAGGTCTGAAAGCCATTAGCAACTAATGCGAATCTACGATAGTTTTGTACATTTTTTAGCGCGATAAGAAGAATGGTCAGCACCAGCATGGCGGCGGCCAACGCAGCCACAATTTGCCGCGCATGCTCTGGCTGTATCGCGCTTAACAACAAGACAGTCATCATTGCGGTCGGGCTAAAAAGCCGTAGCAAAGACCAGCGCTTCTCATCGAACGGATCGGGGGTTTGATTAGCTGCACGATTAGCTTTGTGATTAGCTAAATCATTAATCTGTTGATTGGTACGAGGAGACACTTTCGTCGTCTTAGAAAAAAATACCATACCCAGCGCAGCCAGTAACAAAATCAATCCAGCACTCACTTGCAGGCTCGCCGTATTGGCTACCGATATTGGAATCCAATATCGAAACGATTGCCCGAATAAGGAGAGTAAAAGCAATATCAACAACAAGCCAGTACACGCGACGAGAATCTGGCGATTGCTTGGTGAAGGCGCTAGTCCTGAGCTCACTCCCGTCGTCATTAGCAAATCGGACTGAGACTTTACGATCAACTTAGGCGATATGCTTAACATGGGATTCAGTACCAAAAGTAGCACAATAAAAAATGAGAAGGTAAATGACATAGCGGCGCTAAAAGATCACTTAATCACCAAAAACTTCGCTGTATAAATCTTGTATTTCTTGTGCTGTTTGCTGATCTGCACATTCGCTGATTGCCAGTCCCTCTTGGTAGGCTTGATGCAACACTGCATCAGCGTGTATCGGTCGGGCAAAGAATTCTGCACAGGGAATGTTGGCGACAAATTGTCTGACAGCGTCTAAGCAGGCGAATGTGGGATAGGTGGACCGGTAAGTGATGACAACGAGAATACGAAGACTGGGATTGAGTTCACGTGCGGTGGCGATTCTTGCGGTGAGTTTGTCTTCGCTAAAGCAATTTGAATCTACAGCATCAAGCATACCTACATTAAATTGATCGGAGTCCAAGGCAACGATCACCAAACCTGCAGCGATCAGTGCCGATCTGCTGCCAAGAGAATCACGAGCCTCGGTATCAATTACGATGTCTTGAAAGCGACAACCTAAATTTTCTAACTCTGGCTGCATGCCTTTGCCACTAATAGCACGCGCCATTACGGCAGGACTGATACCACTGGCATTGCGTTCAGCGCACCAACCTATAGAGGATTGTTTGGGGTCGTTATCAAGCAACAAAACTCTGCGCCCGGTCTGGGTACGTAAGGCCGCAAGACTATCCGCCAGCATTGATTTTTCGGTGCCGCCAATCTGGTTTGCAATCGTAATTATCATAGTTTCTTTTCTTATACTGACTCTGTTTTAATCGGTTAGGACTTCCGCAAAATTGTCCCAGTAAGGCGCAGCGACGACGACATTACTTTAGTACGGCTAGGAGCTGTAACGCAGCTGGAGCAGTTTTGCGTAAGTACTATGGTGTTCAATGAACCAGTTCTGCACTTTGTTCTGAAGCCAGCTCAGCAGAACATTTAGGACAAAATGTCGTCTCGGTGATTAACTGCAATTGCAATTCACTCTGTGATATTTTCGGTGAGTTAAAATTTAATACGCTGGGACTAGGTATCGCCATTACTTGCTCCAAGACTTTTGCTAACTGGAGTTTTCCCTTATTGGACATGGGTGTCATCGGTAAGCGCACGCTGTCTTCCATGCCCCACAACATGGATAAAGCAGCTTTGACGGGCGCTGGATTTGGTTCCGAAAATAAGACTTTAATCAATGGTAATAATTGACTAAATAAGGCTAAGGCTTCTCGCGTTTTTGAGTGCCGTATTAAGTACAATAAATGGACAAATAAATCTGGGCGTATGTGTGCGGATGCAGAAATAGCGCCCTGCGCACCCATGGCAAATACATCAAACATCAATGCGTCGTCACCGCATAAAACATTGAGTCCGCTCTGGCTAAGTAGTGCGCTGGTTTGATATAATTGACCGCCGCAATCTTTAATTGCGACAAACTTAGGATTAGCGGCAAGCGCCGCGATCGTTTCCACATCAATATTTACGCCAGTTCTGGAGGGAATGTTATATAAAATAATGGGACGCTCACTCGCCGCGGCCAAGGCTTCAAAATGCAAGCGAATACCTTCTTGCGATGGACGAACATAAGCGGGTGCAGAAATCAGGTAAGCGGCTGGCGCAGTACCAAAACGTTTCAAGCGCTCTACCATCGCATGCGTACCGCTACCACTTAAACCTAATGCGACAGGACAATTGGCAGGAACCGCTTCTTGAATCGCAGCGAGCAATCGTGCTTGTTCTGTATCATCAAGGGTCGCGGCCTCACCGGTAGTGCCACAAACAACCAGACCTTTGACGCCTGCATCAGTCATTTGCAGAGCAAGTTGTTGAGCGGCTCTCAAATCAATTTTTTGTTGTCGGAGTGGCGTGACCAAAGGCACCCAAATACCATCAAAAGTAGTCATGATCAGCTTCTTATATAAGGACAAATGGTTTGACTTCTCAAAATTTGTAACGCTCTTCGCGCTGATGAAACTTAAGCAAACTTGAGCGAACGTAAAATCTAGCGGGCAGGCGTTGGAGAAATTGGGGTGATTTTGCCGAACTCAGCGCTAGGCAAGGCAGTCATCACGGCATGGATAATGGTTTCAACCGCTGGCTTAGCGAGGCACAACCAAACGATCATACGACTCGCATGATCCACAGGCTGCATGCGGATATAAGTCACCATCTTGCCGCAACGATTCAAAATCAAATGTCTTAACTCAGTGGCACAATCGCTATCTACCGTAATACGCATCATAAAATCTGGCGTAACAGCTTGACGTTGAATGCGATAAGAAACTTTGGGAAGCAAAGTGACTGTCGGTGACGCATATTTTTGTCTTGCCAGAGAAGAGTTACTATTGTTATTGACGTCAGATGCTGTTGTGCTCATCGAGGTCAATGCAGAGACCAGAGAAAAACGCGGAGAACTGCTAATAGAAGTAATGCGATTCATGGAGATTTGCACGGGTTGTTGTGGTGATTCCAAGATAGCACCGGCGCAGTAAAGATTCTCTAAAAAGGTCCGCTGAAGATATAAACATTACATAAAAATGATTTATCGGCTTTTTACTCTGCCAACAAAAAAGCCACTTTTTTTCAAAGTGGCTGACTTGGTCTTCAGTTATGCGTTTAACCCAGATTTTCCATTGGAACAGCGACAAGTGGTAGCGGTCTAATGGAAAATCTGGGTTTAATCTATCTGATCAATTTTTTTGTGATTTTTAGATACTCACCAATTTTCAGAGAGTACTTTTTGTAGCCAGAAACTACCGATCACTGTTTTTACATCCGTAATTTTCCCTGTTTTAACCCAATCGAGTAACTCGGGCAAAGTGGCATGAAAAGTTTCTAAAAACTCTTCTTCATCCAACTTCGCTTCACCCGCAATCAGGCCGCGTGCAAGAAAAATATCCAGGTGTTCGTCAGAATAAGCAATCGCATTATGAATGGTGCATAGATAGCGCCAGTCAGTCGCTGTATAGCCTGTCTCTTCGCGTAATTCACGCTGAGCGCATACTAAAGCATCCTCATCAAGATCGATCTTACCGGCTGGGAATTCAATAAAGACTTGATTCAACGGATAACGGAACTGGCGTTCCATTAGTACAGTACCGTCATCAAATACAGGCAAGATAACAACTGCGCCGGGATGTTTGATGTACTCGCGTGTTACATGCTTACCGTCGGGTAAGCTCACCGTATCTTTTTCTACTTTAAGAAAACTACCGGAGTAGGCCAACTCACCGCTGACTTTAGTTTCTGCCAAATGTGGATTTGTCGCTGCATCCAAAGTCAATTTATCCATATTGTTTTCTCAAATAACGATAAACAAATCCAGGAAAAGCGAGAACCAAGAATAAACATGCCGTGATTGAGTAGAACTCCCACGTTTGTGTAAATCGATTACCCGCTTGAGCTTCTAATAAACCAGCTAAGCTACCGACCACAAAGTAGAGAACAATCAGTTCTAGCAAACGACACCAGAGAGGTTTAACAAGCCAGGTTTTCACAGAGATAAAAGAAAACAAACGCTCATTAAAAAAAGGCGAATTGGCGGCGATTATGGATAAAATAATCACCAGCCAACTAGAAGCGGATACATCCACTTTAGATTCCTACCAAGTACATCAGGAGGCCAGTGTCTTGATGATCGCGTTACTGCATGCTGCCATCAATGCCCCAGGCATCAAACCCATGGCTAATACCACGATACCATTAATACTTAAGACAATACGCATATCGGTGCTTGCGATGATAGGACTATTATCTGCAGGCAGATCAAAGTACATCAATTTGACAATGCGTATGTAGTAGAAGGCACCAATCAGGGAGAACAAGACAGCTGCAACAGCCAACCATACGTGCCCTGTAGCCAGAACAGCTTTAAGTACGGACAACTTAGCGTAGAAACCCATCATTGGAGGAATACCTGCCAAGGAGAACATCAACAGTAACATCACTAAAGCAAACCAAGGACTACGTTTATTCAACCCCTTTAAATCATCGAGATTTTCAGCTTCAAAACCCGAGCGCGACAGCAGCATGATGACGCCGAATGTACCTAAAGTAGTTAATACATAGGTAATGCTATAAAACATCGAAGCACTG
This sequence comes from Undibacterium sp. GrIS 1.8, assembly GCF_040544445.1. Classification (NCBI taxonomy): domain Bacteria; kingdom Pseudomonadati; phylum Pseudomonadota; class Betaproteobacteria; order Burkholderiales; family Oxalobacteraceae; genus Undibacterium; species Undibacterium sp. GrIS 1.8. The sequence continues at coordinate 5,568 of NZ_JBEONQ010000021.1, forward strand.
TAGGCTTCAGCCGCAAAACTCGTATTGCCATCGACTACACCTGACAACAGACCAAGCAACATAAAACCCATTTGTGAAATAGTCGAGTAAGCAAGCATACGCTTTAGATTAGTCTGTGCAATCGCAGTGATATTACCGATCGCCATCGACATCACTGCCAATACGATCAACATTTGCTGCCAATCCACCGCCATTGGGAACAGACCTTCAACCAACAAACGGAAACATATTGCAAACGCAGCCAACTTAGGTGCACCGCCCAGCAATAAAGTTACAACCGTTGGGGAGCCTTGATATACGTCGGGCACCCACATATGGAAAGGAACCGCACCCAATTTGAAGGCCAAACCAGCAACCAGAAAGACAATACCAAATACCAAAATTAATTTGTTTGCCGCTGGTGAAGCAGAAGCTTTAGCAACTTCGGCCAAATCCAAAGAACCTGTAGCCCCATACAACATAGAAATACCATACAAAAGGAAGCCAGAAGCTAATGCGCCCAGAATGAAGTATTTCATCGCGGCTTCAGTAGAAATTGTATGATCGCGACGCAAAGCAACTAGGGCATACAAAGACAAAGACATGAGTTCTAGACCGAGGTAAATCACCAGAAAATTATTCCCAGAGATCATTACCATTTGTCCCAATAAAGAGAACAAGGCCAGTACATAAAACTCACCGCCCAATTTTCCGTTTGTCATGCCACGATCAGAAGCATATTGACGTCCGTAAATTAGAGTCAAACCAACTGCGATGTATGAAAATATTTTAAGAAGATTCGACATCGGATCCGATACGAACATCTTATTACTAAAATAAATTGAGCCGTCACCACTAGGGTTGATCAAAGTCAAAACGCCGCATATGACCAAACTCAATATGCTCAACACATATGTCACATTGCGCTTATCGTCTGCAAGAAACATGTCAATCAGCAAAATAACGCAGATTGCTGAGAGCAAGAAAATTTCAGGATAAAGTGGTATCAGGTTCATATAGTTTCGTTTGTACTAGGTACTAGCATTGATCTGGATCTAAGCAGGCTGCAAAAACGTTAGCCTGCTTTCAGTCTTTTAATTTATATTGAATGCTCAATCAAGGCGCTATTTTTGATGTTGCGACATGCTTCAATAAATCAGCCACAGAAACCTGCATTGCATCTGTAAAAGGTGCTGGATACAAACCCATCCAGATCACAGCAATCGCTAAAATACCGAGCATAAAAAATTCACGTTTATTGATGTCAGCTAATTTGGCAACATGTTCGTGGACAATCGCTCCGAATACGACTCGCTTCACCATCCAAAGTGAATAGGCAGCGCCAAAAATCAATGCTGTCGCTGCTAACATTCCAATCCAGAAATTAAATTGAACAGCTCCCAAAATCACCATGAATTCGCCAACAAAACCAGAGGTTGCTGGCAAGCCGCAGTTTGCCATGGAAAATAAAACGAATAGTGCAGCAAACTTTGGCATAGTATTTACTACACCGCCGTAATCAACAATTTGACGTGAATGCACTCGGTCATACAAGACACCGATGCATAAGAACATCGCTGCAGAAATAAATCCGTGAGAGATCATTTGAACAATGCCACCTTGTACTGACATGTTATTAAACATGAAGAAACCAAGAGTGACGAAACCCATGTGAGCAATCGATGAATAAGCTACCAATTTTTTCATGTCTGCTTGCACTAATGCCACCAGACCAATGTAGATCACAGCAATCAGAGACAAGGCAATCATAAAGCCAGACAAGTAATGACTAGCATCTGGCGCGATAGGTAAGGAAAAACGCAAGAATCCATAAGCGCCAAGCTTCAACATAATCGCAGCCAACACAACTGAACCACCGGTAGGTGCTTCCACGTGAGCATCCGGCAACCAGGTGTGTACTGGCCACATTGGCACTTTGACCGCAAATGCCATCAAGAAAGCTAGGAAAATCATGATTTGAGTTGACAATGGCAAAGGCAATTGATGCCAAGCCATGATATCGAATGTATTACCTGCTTTGAAGTACAGATAGATAATCGCAACCAAGGTTAGTAAAGACCCCATCAAGGTGTACAGAAAAAACTTGAAGGCTGCATATACACGATTCGGCCCACCCCAAACACCAACAATAATAAACATTGGTATCAAAGTCGCTTCAAAAAACACATAGAACAACAAACCATCAGTAGCGCAAAACACACCTATCATTAAGCCGGAGAGTATCAAAAATGCGCCCATATATTGGGCAACTTGCTTTTCTACTACTTCCCACGCGGCTATCACAACAATCACCGTAACAAATGCTGTCAAGGGTACTAGCCAGAGTGAAATACCATCGATACCCAGGGCATAAAATACGTTAAACCGCTCTATCCACGCACTTTTTTCAATAAATTGCATTCCATGCGCAGTGTTATCGAAGCGTTGAATTAAAGGAAATGTAACCAACAAACTGGCTAGTGAACCTACCAGCGAAATACCACGGGTCAAGCCAGGATTTGTATCACTACCAAAGGCGAGGACAAATAATCCAAAAGCGATTGGACACCAGATTGCCAGGCTTAATAAGTAAGAAGTTGACTGCATCATGAGTTCTTTTTATATGAATTGCTTATTTAGCGAGAGGAAACATGAACGGAAACATGAAGTAGGTCAAGAAACCTAACACTCCAAGTATCATTACAAACGCATAGTGGTACAAATAGCCAGTTTGGAACAAGCGGACGCCTCTAGACAGCCAGCCAACAAATTTAGCACTACCGTTTACGATCAGACCATCAATCAGGCCTTTATCACCAACGTTCCACAGGCCGTTTCCAAGCATACGTGCGCCGCCAGCAAAAACGATTTCGTTGAATCTGTCCATGTAGTATTTATTATCGAGCAAGGTATAGATAGCATGCGCATGTTTCTTGATCGCCGTTGGAATTTCAGGCTTAAGCATATAAAAAACATAGGACGTAACAACACCTGCTAAGGCCAACCAAAATGGCAATGATGTCAGAGCATGAATAGCCATTGCTAGAGGACCATGAAATTCCTGGGTAAGCTCCTCCATTGAATGGTGCGCTTCATCTACGAAAATAACGCCCTTGAAAAAATTACCGAACAACATTGGCTCTATCGCAAAGAAACCAATCACTACCGAGGGAATTGCGAGTAACACTAATGGCAGCCAAACTACCATCGGCGATTCGTGTGGCTTTTGCCCGGGAGCCAAGCCGTGATGATGTTCGTCGTGATCATCGTGTGCGTCGGCATGATGGTCGTCGTGCGCATCCTGATGACCATGCGCATGTCCAAAATTCTCTTTCCCGTGGAATACCAAGAAGTACATACGGAAGGAATAAAATGCAGTAACAAATACGCCAGCCAGAACAGCAAATTGTGCGAAACCTGAACCAACGATATGGCTCGCTTGCACCGCATCAATAATGCTATCTTTTGAATAAAAACCTGAAAAGAATGGAGTACCAATTAAAGCTAAAGAACCTAACAAAGATGTAATCCATGTAATCGGCATGTATTTACGCAAACCGCCCATGTTCCGAATATCTTGGTCATGATGCATACCGATAATCACGGAACCAGCAGCAAGGAATAACAAGGCTTTAAAGAACGCATGTGTCATTAAATGGAATACAGCAACCGAATACGCAGACGCACCCAAGGCCACGGTCATATAACCTAATTGCGACAAGGTTGAGTAAGCAACTACACGTTTAATATCATTTTGTATGATGCCTAAGAATCCCATGAACAAAGCAGTAATAGAACCTATCACCAGAATGAAAGACAATGCAGTGTCTGACAGTTCAAACAGAGGCGACATGCGCGCTACCATGAAGATACCTGCAGTAACCATCGTCGCCGCGTGAATCAACGCAGAAATCGGTGTCGGGCCTTCCATTGAATCCGGCAGCCATACATGTAAAGGAAATTGTGCCGACTTGCCCATTGCACCAATGAACAAACAAATACAAGCAACCGTTATCAACATCCAGTTAGTGCCCGGTAATAAGAATTTAGCCAACTCTTCTTTTTTAGCGAAAACTTCTGCGTAGTTCATAGAACCAGCGTAAGCCAACAGCAAACCAATGCCTAAAATGAAGCCAAAGTCACCTACACGATTGACTAAGAAAGCTTTCATATTTGCGTAGATAGCAGTTGGTTTTGTATACCAAAAGCCAATCAAAAGATAAGATACCAAGCCTACTGCTTCCCAACCGAAAAAGAGTTGTAGGAAGTTATTGCTCATTACGAGCATTAGCATCGAAAACGTGAATAATGATATGTAGGAAAAGAATCGGTTATAACCTTCATCGTCCTTCATATATCCAATGGTATAAACGTGCACCATCAACGACACAAAAGTCACAACACACATCATCATAGCGGTCAGACTATCCACTAGAAAACCGACTTCGAGTTTAAGTCCTGCTACTTGCATCCACTGGTAGAGAGTTCCATTGTAAGTAGCGCCATCAATCACCGATGACAGCGTCATACAAGAGATAATGAAAGCTATCAATACTCCTAAAATAGTAACCGTGTGAGAAACCTTACGACCAACTAAGTTACCAAAAAATTTAGTGCCTAACAAACCTGCAATAGCAGAACCCGCCAAAGGCGCTAGAGGTACTGCTAGTAGTAAATGTGGGTTAAGTTGCCCCGCCATAATGACCCTTTGTGAGCTTATTGCTTTTTTAAACTGCCAGTGAATTTCATAATTTGCACTTATCTTAGAACATACAAATTAATAGAATTTACTTACCCCTTAAGTGCATCTAAATCTTCTACGTTGATGGTATCCAAATTACGGAACATTACTACCAGAATCGCCAGGCCAATTGCAGATTCAGCCGCAGCCACAGTCAAGATAAAGAATACAAAAATCTGTCCAGCCGCATCATCCAAATAATGTGAGAAAGCGATGAAATTCATGTTTACAGCTAAGAGCATTAGCTCAATTGCCATCAGCAAAACTATAATATTTTTGCGATTAAGAAAAATACCTACAATAGATATTGCAAACAGAATTGCTCCCAATATCAGGTAGTGCGTCAATGTCAAAGTCATTTCGCCTCCGTTTTCTCTGTAGCAATGGCGGCATTAAAACCATTACCTGCTCTATCCCTCGCACGCTCAGAATCAGCAACCATATTGACGATACGGATTCGGTCTTTACTTTTAACCTTGACGGCTTTGGATGGATCAAAATATTTACTGTCTTTACGACGACGCAAAGTTAATGCTACGGCTGCGACAATGGCTACTAATAATATTGCCGCTGCTACTTCAAAAGCAAAAGCGTACTCTGTAAAGATCGCTATGCCTAGCGCTTTGGTATTTCCTATATTCTCAGCAGATGCTGGAATGCGATTATCCGGCCGCAAAAATCCACGCCATAACACCGCTGACATTTCTAATACAATCAATACACCAACACTGGCGGCTAAAGGAAAATGACTCCAAAATCCCTGGCGTAGCTTATCCATATTAATGTCAAGCATCATGACAACGAATAAAAACAGTACCATGACAGCACCAACATAAACCAATACTAAAACAATAGCTAAAAACTCTGCTTTCAGAAGTAACCAAATACCAGCAGCAGTAAAAAAGGCAAGTACTAAAAACAATGCTGCATGTACAGGACTACGTGCGGTAATCACTTGAACTGCGGCAAAAACCAATATCGCCGCAAATACATAAAATAAAATGGTTGTAAATTCCATATTGAGCTAAATCCTGGTTATCCCTGATTAACGATAAGCTGCATCAACACTACGTGCTGCTGCAATTTCAGTTTCGTAGCGATCACCTACGGCCAATAGCATTTCTTTAGTGAAGTACAAATCACCGCGTTTTTCGCCGTGATATTCAAGTACATGCGTTTCAACAATCGAATCAACTGGACAAGACTCTTCGCAAAAACCACAAAAGATACATTTAGTCAGATCAATATCGTAACGAGTTGTCCTACGCGTACCATCTTCACGTAAATCTGACTCAATCGTAATTGCCATTGCAGGACAAACCGCCTCACATAATTTACAAGCAATACAACGTTCCTCACCATTTGGATACCGACGCAATGCATGTAAACCGCGAAAGCGTGGAGACTGAGGTGTTTTTTCTTCAGGAAACTGTACGGTAATCTTGCGGGCAAACATATAGCGTCCCGTGAGAGCTAAACCCTTAATCAATTCGCGCAACATCAAGCTGCCGAAAAAGTCTTTAATTGCTTCCATTTTTTTGAGCCTCTTACTTCCAAATATTCCAGGATGTTTGCATCCATGCAGCCACGATAACTAGGTAGACTAAAGTCAATGGAATAAACACTTTCCAACCTAAACGCATGATTTGATCATAGCGGTAGCGTGGGAAAGAAGCGCGCGCCCATATAAACATCGATACGACAACAAACGTTTTCAAACCTAGCCATATCCAGCCTGGTAACCAGGTTAAAGGTGCGATTTCAAGTGGGGAGGACCATCCCCCCAGAAACATAAGGGATGCCATTGCAGAAATTAAAATCATATTGGCGTATTCTGCCAAGAAGAACATCGCAAAAGACATACCTGAATATTCAACCATGTGACCAGCAACGATTTCAGACTCCCCTTCAACTACGTCGAAAGGATGTCGATTAGTTTCTGCAATACCCGAGATAACATACACGACGAATACTGGCAACAAAGGTAACCAATTCCATGAAAAGATATTCAGTCCGTAACTTGCAGCAAAACCATGTGTTTGACTATTTACAATGTCAGTTAAATTCAGACTGCCAGATACCATCAGTACAATAACTAACACAAAACCCATTGCAATTTCATAAGAAACCATCTGCGCAGAGGCACGCATAGCGCCCAAGAAAGCATATTTGGAATTAGATGCCCAGCCTGCAATGATAATTCCGTAAACTTCCATTGATGTAATCGCCATAACCAAAAGCAAACCGGCGTTTACATTCGCCAACACAGTTTCTGGTCCGAATGGAATGACAGACCATGCAGCGAGTGCCGGCATAATTGTCATAATTGGCGCCAAAATGAACAGTACTTTATTCGCTTTAGCGGGAACAATAATTTCTTTTAAAAGCAATTTGAGGGCATCTGCAATTGGCTGTAATAAACCAGCCGGGCCAACTCGGTTAGGGCCAAGGCGAATGTGCATCCAGCCTATCATCTTACGTTCCCATAGGGTCAAGTAAGCAACGCACCCCATTACTGGCAAAGTAATGCACACAATTTTAACTAAGGTCCAAACCAGTGGCCAAAGAGCACCTAAATATTGTTGGCCATAGCCTTCTATGGTGAGCAGCAAACTCATTACGCACGCTCCACTGTAATAGGACCAAACATCGGCCCTAAAGACTTAGTAGCTATATGACCTGCAGCAATTCGCACGACGTTATCAGGCAAATTTTTACCCAACATAGCTGGCAAGGTAGCCGAACCTTGGCCTTGTGACACTTTGACGTAATCGCCTTCTTTTAAACTTAACTGAGCAAATTGTGCTGCACTCAAAAATACTTCTGGTGCTTTTGCATCCACAGTTTTTTGCAAAGATTCTGATCTTCTTACTATCGCATCAGTACTGTAAATTGCCACATCCGAGACTCGCTCCAAACCAGCAGATACTGATGACGAGAATACCGGAACTTGCGCGCTGATGTTGTTCAACCGACTAGATAATGCGGTTAAATTTTCACCCAACACAGAATCACGAACAGATTCTGAAGTTTCAAATTCGAAATTTGGCAAGTCTAATAGATTACCTAACACGCGCAACACTTTCCAAGCTGGACGGGTATCACTTAGCGGTTTGACAACGCCATGAAAACTTTGAGGACGTCCCTCACAATTAACGAATGTACCGGCGGTTTCTGTAAATGGGGAAACAGGTAGTAAGACGTCAGCATAATCAAGTCCATGCTTATAAGCCGATAAAGAAACAACCATTTCTGCTTGATCTAGGGCGAACTTTGCCTGTTGAGGATTAGCGCAATCAAGCTCAGGCTCAGCATGTAATAAAATATAAGCTTTTTTAGGTTTCGCAAATAGAGATTGAGCGTTGGTAGCAATGTTTGGTATTGCTCCAGCCAAATATCCACCGACCGTATTTGCTGCCTCCGTTAAATAACCAAAACCAGCATTAACATTTTGCGCTATCCATTGTGCCAAAACATGTAATTGACAAGCCTCAGGATGCTGGGCGGCCGCATTACCCAAAAACACTCCAGAGTTATTTTTCAACAGACTCTCTGCAATTGCTACTGCTACTGCAGATGCTTGTACATGTTCAAAACCGGAAGGTTTAGGAATCTCTTTTTTAGTCGCAATTACAACCGCTACTTCTGCTAAAAAATTCAACCAAGCTGATGGCGCAATAACAGCATTATTTGCCAAACTGATTAGTAACTCATCATCCGTTGCATGTAATACATTTAACTTTGCACCCATTTTTACCGCTTGGCGCAAACGTGCGGCTAACAATGGATGATCCTTACGCAGAAAAGAACCGATTACAAAAATATTTTTCAATTGAGAGAAGTCAACAATGGACATACCCAACCATGGTTTAACCTTGTCATCAATAGAAAAATCTGACTGACGTAAGCGGAAGTCGACATTATCTGAACCAAGGCCGCGAACTAAACGCTGTAACAACGTCAATTCTTCTAAAGTTGAATTAGCAGTAGCTGCTGCTGCAATCGCTGCAGCACCATGCTCATGCTTGATATTCCGTAATCCATGTGCGACATACTCTAACGCAGTCTGCCAATCGGTTTCTTGCCACTGACCACCTTGTTTAATCATAGGTTTAGTCAAGCGCTCCGTGCTATTTAAACCTTCATAGGCAAAGCGATCTTTATCAGAAATCCAGCATTCGTTGACTGCTTCATTTTCCAGCGGAACAACCCGCATCACTTTGTTATTCTTTACCTGAATAATCAAGTTGGAGCCTAAACCATCATGTGCGCTAATCGATTTACGGCGAGACAGCTCCCAAGTTCGGGCAGAGTAGCGAAACGGTTTAGATGTTAACGCTCCTACCGGGCACAGATCAATCATGTTTCCGGACAATTCGGAGTCCACCGTCTTACCAACAAACGAAGTAATCTCTGCATGCTCACCACGACCAAGCATTCCTAGTTCCATTACGCCAGCGATTTCCTGACCAAAACGAACACAACGGGTACAGTGAATACAGCGGCTCATTTCTTCCATAGAAATAAGCGGACCGACATTTTTATGAAAAACCACACGTTTTTCTTCGTCGTAGCGTGAACTACCTGCGCCATAACCTACAGCTAAATCTTGAAGTTGACACTCGCCGCCTTGGTCACAAATTGGACAATCAAGTGGATGATTAATCAGGAGAAATTCCATTACTCCCTTTTGTGCCTTAATCGCTTTATCGCTATTGGAACGCACAATCATGCCAGCGGTCACCGGCGTAGCACAAGCTGGTAAAGGCTTAGGGGCTTTTTCTACTTCAACCAGACACATGCGGCAATTAGCCGCAATAGACAATTTTTTGTGATAGCAAAAGTGAGGAATGTAGGTGCCAAGTTTATTTGCAGCATCCATTACCATGCTGCCTTCTTGCACTTCGACTTTTTTGCCGTCTATTTCGATTTCAACCATGGTTTACTCTGAAGTACTCTATCTGAGCTGGCTTAAATGTAAGCAGGAACCAAGCAATGTTTATGCTCGATGTGATATTCAAATTCTTCGCGGAAATTCTTAATGAATGCGCGGACTGGCATCGCTGCAGCATCACCCAACGCGCAAATTGTTCGGCCTTGAATGTTGTCAGCGATCGAGTTCAGCATATCCAGATCATCTAGCCTGCCCTGCCCGTTCTCGATACGATGAACCATACGATACATCCAACCTGTACCCTCGCGACAAGGAGTACATTGACCACAGGATTCTTCAAAATAGAAATAGGACAAACGTAATAAAGATTTAACCATGCAACGGGTTTCGTCCATCACAATCACGGCACCAGAACCCAACATTGAACCCGCCTTGGCAATTGAATCATAATCCAAGTCGGTAGACATCATTACGTCACCTGTAATTACTGGAGCTGATGATCCGCCAGGGATCACGGCCTTAATTTTCTTACCACCACGCATACCGCCAGCGAGTTCTAACAAGGTAGCGAATGGCGTACCCAATGGAATTTCGTAATTACCGGGCCTTTCCACGTCGCCAGAAATTGAAAAAATCTTAGTACCGCCATTATTTGGCTTGCCTAAAGCTGCATATTTCTCACCGCCCATTGAGAAAACAAACGGAACCGCGGCAAAAGTCTCCGTGTTGTTAATCGTAGTTGGCTTGCCATACAAACCAAAGCTGGCGGGGAATGGTGGCTTAAAACGTGGTTGTCCCTTTTTGCCCTCCAAAGACTCTAGCAAGGCCGTTTCTTCACCACATATATATGCGCCATAACCATGGAAAGCATGTAACTGGAAAGAGAACTCAGATCCATGAATTTTATCGCCCAGCATTCCTGCCGCACGAGCCTCTTCGAGAGCCTCTTCAAAGCGATCATAATCAGCAAAAATTTCACCATGGATATAGTTATAGCCGACAGTGATACCCATAGCATAGGCACCAATCGCCATACCCTCTATTAAAGAGTGCGGGTTATAACGAATTATGTCCCGATCTTTAAATGTACCTGGCTCACCCTCATCTGTATTGCAAACCAAATACTTTTGCCCAGGATATTGACGTGGCATAAAGCTCCACTTCAAGCCAGTAGGAAAACCGGCACCGCCGCGACCACGCAACGATGATGCTTTTAGCTCAGCAATTACTTGCTCTGGTGGGATTTTCTCATCAAGAATACGCTTTAAAGATTGGTAGCCACCACGTGCCACATAATCTTGTAGATGCCAATTTTTGCCGTCTAAACCCGCAAGAATCAAAGGATTAATATGACGATTATGCAGACTCGTCATTATTTACCCGCCTCTGTGAGTTCGGAAACCAGCGAGTCAATTTTTTCATTCGTCATAAAGCTGCACATGCGTTTGTTATTTACCAGCATGACTGGCGCATCCCCACAAGCTCCCATGCACTCACCCTCAACTAAAGTAAATAAGCCATCTGCACTAGACTCTTTATAGCCCAATCCAAGCTTAGCTTTTAAATGATTCGCAGCTCGTTCGCCACCAGACAGAGCGCAGGGCAAATTAGTACAAACTGAAATCTTGAATTTACCAACTGGCTTCGTGTTGTACATGTTATAAAACGTAGCAACCTCCTGAACAGCAACAGCAGGCATACCGATGTAGTCGGCTAAAGTCTGCATCACTGCAGGGGAAACCCAGCCAGTCTCGTCCTGCGCAATAGCCAATGCAGCCATAACAGCAGATTGACGCTGATCGGCAGGGAACTTTGCAAGTTCACGATCAATTTTTTTAAATGCCTGCTCTGATAACACCATAGCTTTTGCCTCTATTGTTGACACGCCGTGATTAAATAATCTAGCGGTCAATTTCACCAAACACAATATCTTGCGTACCGATAATCGTCACCGCATCAGCAATCATATGACCTTTTGCCATCTCATCCAAACCCTGCAAATGCGCAAATCCGGGTGCACGAATTTTTAGACGATAAGGCTTATTAGCACCATCAGACATCAGATAAATACCAAACTCACCCTTTGGATGCTCAACTGCAGCATAAGCCTCACCAGCAGGAACATGAAAACCTTCAGTAAATAATTTGAAGTGATGGATCAATTCTTCCATGTTGGACTTCATATTCACACGTGAAGGAGGCGCAACTTTATGATTTGCACTAATCACGGGGCCGGAATTATTGCGCAGCCATTCAACGCATTGCTTGATAATGCGGTTTGATTGGCGCATTTCCTCAACGCGAACGAGGTAGCGATCATAACTATCCCCGTTAACACCGACAGGAATATCAAAATCTAACAAGTCGTAAACTTCATAGGGCTGTTTTTTACGGAGATCCCACTCAATACCAGAGCCACGCAACATTGGGCCAGTAAAGCCCATCGCCTTAGCACGCTCAGGAGAAACAACTCCAATCCCTACCAACCGCTGCTTCCAAATTCGATTATCAGTCAACAAGGTTTCGTATTCATCAACATAGGTTGGGAAGCGATTAGTAAAATCTTCAATAAAATCGAGCAAAGATCCTTGACGATTTTCATTCAATGCACGCATCGCCTTGTCATTCTTCAGCTGTGAAGTAGTGAACTTTGGCATCTGCTCAGGTAAATCGCGATACACGCCACCAGGACGATAGTACGCAGCATGCAAACGAGCGCCTGAGACAGCCTCGTAGCAGTCCATCAAATCTTCGCGCTCACGGAAAGCGTACAGAAATACGGCCATCGCACCAACGTCAAGCGCATGCGCACCTATCCACAATAAGTGATTTAGAAGACGAGTAATTTCGTCAAACATTACGCGAATATATTGGGCTCTTAATGGCACTTCCAAACCAAGCATTTTTTCTATCGCCATCACATATGCATGCTCGTTGGCCATCATCGACACATAATCGAGTCGATCCATATATGGCACAGATTGCAAATAGGTTTTTTGCTCTGCCAACTTCTCAGTACCGCGATGCAACAATCCAATATGAGGGTCAGCTCGCTGAATTACCTCACCATCCAACTCAAGCACAAGACGTAACACACCATGCGCAGCAGGATGTTGCGGACCAAAATTTAATGTGTAATTTTTAATTTCAGCCATTATTTGATCCCATAGTGTTCTTCACGAATAATGCGCGGTATGTTCTCACGCGGATCTATCGTTACTGGCTGATAAACAACTCGCTTTTGCTCAGGGTCATAGCGCATTTCCACATAACCCGAGACTGGGAAATCTTTACGGAAAGGATGACCGATGAAACCATAGTCAGTAAGAATCCGACGCAAATCATTGTGACCATCAAACAAAATACCAAAAAAGTCGAATGCTTCTCGCTCGTACCAATTAGCCGCATTCCACACATCTATCAGGGAAGGCACGACTGGCATCTCGTCATCTGCAGCAAATACTCTGACTCTCAAACGCCAGTTATGATGAACTGACAGCAAGTGCGAAACAACCGCAAAACGAGCACCGTCCCAAGCACCATCGCCGTATGTAGAGTAATCGACACCGCACAAATCAATCAACTCTTCGAACTGAGTAGACGCGTGATCGCGCAAATCCCTCATAACCTGCAAATACGCTGTCGGCGCTACGACTATCGTCAACTCCCCCAAAGCAAGGGTAGATCGCAACAATCTGTCGCCCAACACATCTTTTACAGCAGTATCGAGGATTTCTAATTTTGTAGTCATAGTAAGTGCCGCCCTAAATCGCTTGATTCACTTGAATTGGCTGGATTAGCGCGCAATCGTATTGGTACGTTTAATCTTATTTTGCAACTGAATAATGCCGTACAAAAGAGCTTCAGCGGTCGGAGGGCAGCCGGGCACGTAAATATCCACAGGAACAATCCGGTCACAACCGCGAACTACTGAGTATGAATAATGATAATAACCACCGCCATTAGCACAAGAACCCATAGAGATAACCCAGCGCGGCTCTGCCATCTGATCATAAACCTTACGCAAAGCGGGAGCCATTTTATTACACAAAGTACCTGCCACAATCATGACATCGGATTGACGTGGAGATGGTCGGAAGACGACGCCAAAACGGTCAAGATCATAACGCGAAGCACCGGCATGCATCATCTCAACCGCGCAACACGCCAAACCAAATGTCATCGGCCACATTGAACCTGTGCGCGTCCAATTGATGAGCTTATCCGCCGTGGTCGTGACGAAACCTTCGCTTAATACACCTTCAATAGCCATAATCCATTACTCCCAATCGAGGGCGCCCTTTTTCCAGATGTACCAAAAGCCCACGGCAAATTCCAAAATAAATCCAAGCATAATCAGAAAACCCGACCAACCCAAATCGCGCATTGCTACGGCCCAAGGGAAGAAAAAAGCAGTTTCCAAATCAAACAAAATAAACAAAATAGCAACGAGGTAGTAGCGCACATCAAACTTCATGCGCGCATCTTCGAAGGCCTCAAAGCCACATTCATAGGGAGATGTTTTTTGACTATCTGGCTTGAAGGGGGCAAGTATGCGCCCTAAAATTTGCGGAACGATACCGACCGCAATACCAACCAGAATAAAGAGAAGAACAGGGAAATAATTTTCGAGGTTCACGTTAGGCTACCTGTATTTAAACGTCACATTAAAGCAAATCATACCAAAGCATAACAAACTAAAAATGACTAACTTCCTCGACCAAGTCAGCATGTAAATCTGACCGTATTTTATTGGTGCCGACGACGAGACTCGAACTCGTACAGCTTTCGCCACTACCCCCTCAAGATAGCGTGTCTACCAATTTCACCACGTCGGCTTAAGCCCAGCATTCTACTATACCAACTGCAATTGTTCAACGCACAATTGCAGTTATTCAATCTTTTTACGGTACAAAAACTGGCTTACTTAGGAATCTGATTTACCTGACCCGCAGTACTTGCAGGAGCAGCAACGACGGGAGCAGAAGCAGAGGCAGCAGCACTAGTAGAAGCCGGAGCAGACTTGGATGCAGGCAAATTATCCATGACGCCACCTGACACTGAACGATTAGTGCCGATGTAAGCTAACGCCAAAGTCGCGCCAAAGAAAATCGCGGCAGCAAGACCTGTGGACTTAGATAAAAAATTAGAGGATCCAGTGGCGCCAAACAAGCTACCTGAAGCACCGGAGCCAAATGATGCCCCCATATCCGCGCCCTTGCCGTGCTGCAAAAGAACCAGACCGATAATTGCCAGCGCAGACAAAACCTGAACAATCACTACCACCGTAAACAAAGTATGCATTCAAAACACCTAATTAAATTAATCGTAAAACAAAGAACAATCTCTCAACACCCTAAAAAATTAGACGGCGTCGACAATTGCGAGAAAATCAGCCGCTTTCAAGGCAGCACCACCGATAAGACCGCCATCGATATCAGCCATCACCAATAGCTCTTTTGCGTTATCGGGCTTCATACTTCCGCCATACAATATTTGCATGCCAGCAGCCAGGTTAACATCCTTACCAATCAATTGCTGACGAAGCACTGCATGAACATCTTGCGCCATTTGCGGAGTCGCAGTTTTACCTGTCCCTATCGCCCAAACTGGCTCATAAGCAATCACAATATTTGCCAGTGCATCAACACCAATCAAATCCAATACCGCCTGTAATTGACTTGAAACAACCGCATTAGTTTGTCCCGACTCGCGCTGCTCCAGAGTCTCACCGACACAAACAATTGGATGCAAACCTGCGTTCAATGCCTGCAAAGCTTTTTGCGCTACCAGATCATTAGACTCATGATGATAGGCGCGACGCTCAGAATGCCCAACAATCACATAAGAACATCCGCAATCCACCAGCATTCCAGCAGATACTTCACCCGTATAAGCGCCCGAGCCGTGCATAGAAACATCTTGAGCGCCAGAGAAAATACCACTACCAGTCAAATCATCCGCACATTGCGCCAAATATGGTGCGGGAGCACAGACCAGAACATCACAAGCCGCATTTGGGTTTAAACCCGCACGCAACCCTGATAAAAGTGCTTTATTGGCAGCAAAACTGCCGTTCATTTTCCAGTTACCAGCTATCAGTTTGCGTCGCATAGCAGCCTAAAATTTAATTAACCGTCTATTGTAGCCGCCTGAGCAAGAGGGGTCAAATTCACGATGCCAAAAAAAGTGAATGCACTGCAACTCAAATAAATATTTGAGTCAATCAATTAACCAAAAGCATCGGCAATATCGCTTTGGAAGTCAAAAGACATAAGTATACTCCCAGTTAGTATATTAAATATGTCCAATGATTTAATGGGCAATAAGACTATTTATACAAAAAGTAAGGGGAGTATATTTATGATCTATTCTTAATTTATTTTATTACTCACAAACCTGTAACATAATCTTACCCACATGCAAGCTGGACTCCATCAAACTGTGTGCTTGAGCAGCCTGCCCTAATGGAAAAATTTGATGTATCACGGGCTTTATTTTTCCAGATACAAGCAAAGGCCAGACATGCGCCTTCAATTGCTGCGCAACCGCCCCTTTAAACGCAACCGAACGCGGCCTCAAAGTTGAACCGGTAATTGTCAATCTTCTGCGCAATACCTGCCCCAGATCCAGCTCCGCCCGAGCACCACCCAGCAAAGCGATGATCGCAAGACGTCCATCATCTGCTAGGCAATTGATTTCACGCGGGATATAGTCTCCGGCAACCATATCCAAAATCACATTGACCCCTTTATTGTCAGTAAGCGATTTGATGATCTCTACAAAATCTTCATTCCGATAATTGATACCACGCTCAGCCCCTAGGCTCTCGGTCGCACGGCACTTATCATCCGAGCCAGCAGTGGCAAACACACGATGCCCAAGAGCCGCAGCGATTTGGATGGCGGTTACGCCGATACCCGAGGTACCGCCCTGCACTAGAAAAGTTTCTCCTTGGGTTAATCTGGCACGATCAAAAACATTACTCCAGACCGTAAAATAGGTTTCCGGCAACGAGGCCGCCTCCATTAAAGAGAGTCCTTCCGGCAAAAGCAGGCATTGCTGCGCCGGAGCTACACAATATTCCGCATAGCCACCACCCTGTACAAGAGCGCAGACCAAATCACCTTTTTTAAATCCAGAGTCGCCCAAATCACCGCCAACAATCTCGCCTGCGACTTCTAAGCCCGGCAAATCAGACGCCCCCGGAGGAACAGGATACTGACCAAGACGCTGAAAAACGTCAGGGCGGTTAATACCTGCCGCATGCACCTTAATCAATACTTCGCCCGCTTTAGCCTCGGGAATTGGACGCTCGCACAATTGCAAAACTTCTGGCTTACCGTACTGTGTAATTTCAATTGCGCGCATGATCTTGTCCTGTTTAAAAAAGTACTATTGTACGGCGATAAAAAAACGCCTGCGCGTAAGCACAGGCGTTTTTGAGAAAAGCGAATTTGCTATAGCCATGCATAGCAAATATTTAGGTAGTCAAGATTACTGAGGCTGAGCTTCAACTTCTGGAGCTGCTGCTTTCATTGACAATTTAAAGCGACCGCGATCGTCAGTTTCTAATACTTTGACACGTACTTGCTGACCTTCTTTAAGGTAATCAGCAACTGCATTGACGCGCTCATTAGCGATCTGACTGATGTGCAACAAGCCATCCTTACCTGGCATGATTTGGACGATCGCACCAAAGTCTAGCAACTTCAGTACTGTGCCATCATAAACTTTACCGACTTCAACTTCTGCAGTCAGCTCCTGAATACGACGTTTAGCTTCCTGACCCGCAGCTGCATCTACCGAAGCAATTGTCACTACGCCTTCATCGCTAATATCGATTTGGGTACCAGTTTCTTCAGTTAAAGCGCGGATCACAGCGCCGCCCTTACCGATGACATCACGGATTTTTTCTGGATTAATTTTGACGGTAATCAGACGTGGTGCGAAGTCGGACAATTCTGCTTTACCATGGGGTACAGCCTCTTGCATTTTGGCAAGAATATGAACGCGACCTTCCTTAGCTTGCGCCAAAGCGACTTGCATGATTTCTTTTGTAATGCCTTGGATTTTGATATCCATTTGCAAGGCAGTAATACCTTCAGCAGTACCAGCGACTTTAAAGTCCATATCGCCCAAATGATCTTCATCACCCAAAATGTCGGTCAAAACGGCAAACTTATTACCATCTTTAATCAAGCCCATGGCGATACCGGCTACGTGAGCCTTCATCGGCACACCAGCATCCAGCAGTGCTAAACAGCCACCGCAAACCGACGCCATTGAAGAAGATCCGTTGGATTCAGTAATTTCTGATACCAAACGCACTGAGTAGCTAAAATCTTCTGGCGACGGTAAAGCCGCTAACAAAGCACGTTTAGCCAAACGACCGTGACCGATTTCGCGGCGCTTAGGCGTACCAACGCGACCAGTTTCACCAGTAGCAAACGGGGGCATGTTGTAATGCAGCATGAAGCGATCTGTGTACTCGCCCATCAATGCATCAATTTTTTGCTCATCACGCGCTGTACCCAAAGTCGCAATCACCAAAGCCTGCGTCTCACCACGAGTAAACAAAGCCGTACCATGCGTACGTGGCAACACGCCAGTACGAATCGTAATCGGGCGCACTGTACGAGTATCACGACCGTCAATACGTGGCTCACCATCCAGAATTTGGGAGCGAACAATTTTCGATTCCAAATCAAACATGATATTGCCTACATCGGAAGAATCCGGTACCGATGTGCCTGACGCTGCAGCTTGCTCAGTCAATGCAGCGCTGACTTTCGCACTTGCATCTTTAAGCAATTGCGTACGAGCTTGCTTTTCACGTGTTTGATAAGCAGCGCGCAATAAAGGCTCTGCTACTGCTGAAACAGCCGCGATCAATGGCTCGTTCTTTGGTGCTGGTGCCCATTCAACTTCTGGTTTGCCGCCATCGCGAACTAAATCATGAATCGCATCAATCACTGCCTTCATTTGCTCGTGACCGTACACCACGGCACCCAGCATAACTTCTTCAGATAATTGTTGCGCTTCAGACTCAACCATCAAAACTGCTTGCTCAGTACCGGCAACAACCAGATCCATAGCGGATGTTTTTAACTGAGTCGCGGTTGGATTCAATACATATTGACCATCGATATAACCCACGCGTGCGGCGCCGACTGGGCCACTGAATGGAATTCCAGAAACGCAGATCGCGGCAGAAGCGCCGATCATAGCGGCGATATCGGGATCGATTTCAGGGTTGACGGATAAGACATGAATGATCACCTGCACTTCATTCAAATAGCCTTCTGGAAACAGAGGGCGAATTGGACGATCGATCAGACGGGATGTCAGTGTTTCTTTTTCAGATGGACGACCTTCACGCTTGAAAAAACCGCCTGGAATACGACCAGCAGCATAAGTTTTCTCAAGGTAATCAACCGTCAGAGGGAAAAAATCTTGACCTGGCTTAGCGTCTTTTTTTGCAACAACGGTTGCTAATACAACGGTATCTTCAATTGATACCAAGACTGCACCAGAGGCTTGACGAGCGATCTCGCCTGTTTCCAACGTCACTTGATGTTGACCGTACTGGAAAGTTTTCGTAACTTTATTAAACACAATGTGTCCTTTCTATTTTGCCGACAGATTTTCAGGCGCTGTCGTCCACCTCACCGCGAGCGAATCTTGGATTCGCTTTCCTGCATTAACTAATTACAGACTCAATTACAAGATACTAATTACCAACCACCAACTACAAACCATAAACAACAAAAAGCCTGCGACAGCGAACTGAGGCAGGCTTTCTGCTACAACATTTTTGCTATGTAATAAATATATAGCAATGAATTACTTACGCAAGCCGAGTTTTTCGATCAGTGAACGATAACGGTTCAAATCTTTACCTTTGAGGTAAGACAACAGGCTTTTACGACGGTTAACCATCATAATCAGACCACGACGTGAGTGGTGATCTTTAGCATGTGCTTTGAAGTGACCGTTTAAGTCATTGATGCGTGCAGTCAATAAAGCAACTTGCACTTCTGGGGAGCCGGTGTCATTTACACCGCGGGCATTGTCCGCAACGATGGCGGCTTTAGTACTTTTTTCAAAAGTCATGATTTTCCTTAACATGCGATGGCAAGAGAATGAACCCTTATCATCGTGATAACAATAATCTCACCAAAACGGTAAGACGCGTGACTATAACATGAATTCTTTACCCGATCAAAGTAGGTTTATGCCATCCGGACCTAAGTAATGACTGTATTAAAGCTAGATCACAGCTGAGGATTAAGCTTCTCTACTTTTGAATGCAATTTATTCAAAGCCGACAAATACGCTTTAGCTGAGGCAACCACAATATCAGGATCGGCCCCGACACCATTTACGATACGACCCGCTTTAGATAGACGCATCGTAACTTCTCCCTGAGATTGCGTACCAGTGGTGATCGCATTCACTGAAAATAGCAATAACTCAGCGCCACTTTGCGTCGTCGATTCAATCGCATTCACAATCGCATCGACAGGACCGTTGCCGTGGCCGTTGCAAGTAACTTCTTTCGTATCAATTGAAAACACAATTTTTGCTGCTGGCCTTTCACCTGTCTCGGAATGCTGTGCCAAAGAAACAAACCGATAGTATTCATTACCGTGTGCATGTTCTTCATCGGAGACCAAGGACATAATATCTTCGTCAAAGATTTCTGATTTACGATCTGCCAGCTCTTTAAACCGCGTAAATGCCGCATTCACATCCGCCTCTGACTCCAAGGCGATGCCCAGCTCCTCAAGACGTTGTTTGAATGCGTTTCTACCAGATAATTTACCCAGAACGATTTTATTTGCACTCCAGCCGACATCTTCAGCTCGCATAATTTCATAGGTGTCACGCGCTTTCAACACACCATCTTGATGAATCCCAGAGGCATGCGCAAACGCATTCGCACCAACCACTGCCTTGTTTGGCTGTACTGCAAAGCCAGTAATTTGAGAGACCAATTTTGAAGTCGCAACGATCTGAGTCGTATCAATATTACAGTCTAAATTGAAGTGATCACGACGAGTCCGTACTGCCATCACGATTTCTTCTAGCGCAGTATTACCAGCACGCTCACCCAAACCATTGATCGTACATTCCACCTGACGCGCCCCGCCGATCATCACACCAGCTAACGAATTTGCCACTGCCATACCCAGATCGTTGTGGCAATGAACTGACCATATCGCTTTATCCGAATTAGGAATACGCTCGCGTAAATTTTTTAGCATCGTGCCGTACAACTCTGGTACGCCATAACCTACCGTATCGGCAAAATTGATTGTGGTTGCGCCCTCAGCAATGACGGCCTCGATCACCCGGCATAAAAAGTCCATATCTGAACGACTGCCGTCCTCAGGACTAAATTCAACATCATCGGTAAACTGACGCGCAAAACGCACTGCTTGCTTCGCTTGCTCAAATACTTGGTCCGGTGTCATCCGCAGCTTCTTTTCCATATGCAATGGTGAGGTCGCAATGAAGGTGTGAATACGTTTTCTTTGGGCAGATTTCAGTGCCTCAGCTGCACGAGAAATATCCCGGTCATTGGCGCGCGATAATGAGCAGATAATCGGTTCTCTTACCGATGTAGCAATCGCTTGGATTGCCTCAAAATCTCCTTGCGATGCGGCAGCAAAACCTGCTTCGATCACGTCCACTTTTAGGCGTTCTAACTGACGTGCAATCCGGATTTTTTCATCCTTGGTCATAGACGCTCCGGGCGACTGCTCGCCGTCACGTAAGGTGGTATCAAATATGATTAATTTATCACTCATAATCTAATCCTGATTTTATAAAAATTAAAATATTGGCGTAGGTAATCGGTGTAAGTAACCAGCATAAGCAACATACTTTTGAAGCGTGCTTAATTGTGTACTCTATTGCGTGCTTTTAATTCTCTTCATCGAAGATAAAAAAAGAGAAGTAGCCGGTTATAGCTAACGTAAATTGATAGCGCGATATCTGGTCGATATCTTAGGAGCTGCTAAGGTCACTAGAAAACCTGGTGGGTTTTCATAAGACCATTCACTGGCAAATTGCTAAAAATTTAGGCATAAAATTCTTGAAAACGACTATAAGCGTGATTATCTCTAAGTGCAAGAATTTATAGCAGAATTAATCTAGAATTTTCTATGTTTTTGGATTATCAAAAAACAAAAAGCCGCGTCACATTTCTGCGGCGCGGCTATATACTTATTATCACACAGATTGCTATTTATCTTCGTGTGGCTCCACCGTTGTTTGAACAATACTGATGGGGCGACCTTTGCGCCAGCGCCACAGTAAAACAACGTAACCAGACAAGCCATACAAGACAAATAATCCAAACAATACTTTAGGTGGGTCTTTAACCACAGCGACGTATCCAAGCACGATCAAAAGTGGTGCAACAAACGGAACCGAGCGACGAAAATTTACATCTTTAAAACTGTAAAAAGGAACATTCGTCACCATCGTCAATCCAGCAAATAAAGTAATGCACCAAGTACTCCAACTAAGTTCACTACCTTTAAAATTCAGATCGGTCATAAGCAGCACAAATCCTGCGACCAACGCCGCCGCGGCCGGACTTGGCAAACCTTGAAAATAACGCTTATCAACTACAGCGATATTGGTATTAAAACGTGCTAATCGCAATGCGGCTCCAGCACAGTAGATAAAGGCAGCTAACCAGCCGAGTTTATCCATCCCACGAAGCGACCATTCATACGCGACCAAAGCTGGTGCCGCGCCGAAAGAAATCATGTCAGACAAACTATCGTATTGAGCACCAAATTCGCTTTGCGTATTTGTCATCCGCGCCACACGACCATCCAGACTATCCAGCACCATCGCTGCAAAAATAGCGAATGCCGATTGATCAAAACGTTGGTTCATCGCCATCACGATCGCATAGAAGCCACAAAACAAAGCTGCAGTAGTAAATGCATTGGGCAACAAATAAATCCCACGCCGACGTTTGGCAGGAAGCATCTGCCCGTTCTCGCTGAATGTGTTTGCTTGATTTTTACGTGCGCCACGAGGAAAAAGCTTAAGACTACCTTTGGGCTTGCGTCGTTTGAAAGATGGCATGCGTGTAATGAATGAATTGAAAGTAAGGCGAAAGTATAACGTCTATTACACGGCAGTAAAAATCAATTCCATCACCTTTGTCTAACGCGGTATTGATAGAAAGACGTTATTGCTTTATCGGCAAACAGCCTGGCTTTGCTATTCGACCCTACCAAACTGTATGATTTACGTCGTGTATTCAATATGGAAATCTAAATAATCGCTATATATGATAAGCATAAATTAGCAAGATAGCGGTGTGCATGATTAACACATCATAAGCCCGTATAAATGACAGATTTTACGTAAACTTTACACTCATATAAATTTATACTCCTGGTATGTATATATTGAGTGTCCATATATTAATTGGACGATATGTTATTTTTTATAAAAAATTCGGGGAGTATATTAAAATCAATAAGGAAATTTCAATAAAAAAGTCGCCCTGGCAGGCGACTTTTTTGTTTTCAACTTGCGCAGACTAAAAGTCAGCACCAGAAGATAATCTGTAATTGTCCAGATTAATTTTTCGATTGATCGACTAATTTATTCTTAGCAATCCAAGGCATCATTGCGCGCAACTTAGCACCGACCTCTTCTATCTGATGCTCAGATGTCAAACGGCGACGGGAAATCAAAGTAGGTGCACCTGCTTTATTTTCAAGGATAAAACTCTTCGCGTATTCGCCAGTTTGAATATCTTTGAGGCATTGACGCATTGCATCTTTGGTCGCGGACGTGACGACTTTAGGGCCGGTCACATATTCGCCATATTCTGCATTGTTCGAGATCGAGTAATTCATGTTGGCGATACCGCCTTCATAGATCAAATCGACGATCAATTTTAATTCGTGCAGACATTCAAAATACGCCATTTCTGGTGCATAACCAGCTTCGACCAAGGTCTCGAAACCAGCTTTGATCAGTTCAACTGCGCCACCGCACAATACTGCTTGTTCGCCGAACAAATCGGTCTCAGTTTCTTCACGGAAGTTAGTTTCGATGATACCGGCACGACCACCACCGTTGGCCATCGCATAGGACAAAGCGATATCACGTGCAGAGCCTGACTTATCTTGATATACAGCGATCAAGTGAGGAACACCACCACCTTGAGAATACGTGCCGCGAACTGTGTGGCCTGGCGCTTTTGGGGCGATCATGATTACGTCCAGATCGGCGCGTGGTACGACTTGGCCGTAATGAACATTAAAGCCATGTGCGAACGCTAATACAGCACCTTGCTTGGCATGTGGCGCTACGTTTTCAGCATACACTTGGGCGATGTTTTCATCTGGCAACAAGATCATAATGACGTCAGCTGCTTTCACTGCATCATTCACTTCCGCTACATTCAGACCGGCGTTTTTTGCCTTGTCCCATGACGCGCCACCTTTGCGCAGAGCAACGGTAACTTTACAGCCAGAATCATTCAAATTTTGTGCGTGGGCATGACCTTGGGAACCGTAACCAATGATCGTAACGTTTTTGCCTTTGATGAGGGACAAATCGCAATCTTTATCGTAGAAAACTTTCATTTTTATTCCTTCGTAATTTAATTAGTTTAATAATTTTGTAAATAGAATTTTAGAACTTGATATTGTCTTTAATTGGCACGTTTAATGACTACCAATAATTCCGACTAAAAATCTTTAATTGTTTGTTTACACTTTGAGAATACGCTCGCCGCGACCGATGCCAGAACCACCAGTACGCACAGTTTCTAAAATCGCTGTGCGGTCGATGGAGTCAATGAAGGCATCAAGCTTGCCTTTGTTACCAGTCAGTTCGATGGTGTACGTTTTTTCGGTGACATCAATGATACGTCCACGGAAAATATCCGCTGTACGCTTCATCTCCTCACGCTCTTTACCCACGGCCCTGACTTTGATCAACATCAGCTCACGCTCGATATGCGCACCCTCGGTCAGATCCACGACCTTCACGACTTCAATCAGACGATTTAAGTGCTTGGTGATTTGCTCGATGATGTCATCCGAACCCGAGGTCACAATGGTCATGCGTGATAGCGTGGCATCTTCGGTCGGCGCTACCGTTAAGGTTTCGATGTTATAACCACGAGCAGAAAATAAACCAACCACGCGTGACAAAGCACCCGCTTCGTTTTCCAGCAAAACAGAAATGATATGTCTCATGTTATAAATCCTCAGAGCCGAGCAGCATTTCAGTCAAACCAGCACCCGCCTTGACCATAGGCCAGACGTTTTCGGTTTGATCTGTGATGAAGTTCATAAACACCAGACGATCTTTCATTGCGAAGGCGTCTTTTAAAGCGCCATCAATATCAGCGGGGTTTTCGATCTTCATGCCGACATGGCCGTAGGCCTCTACTAACTTGGTAAAGTCCGGCAAAGAGTCCATGTACGACTCGGAATAACGTGAACCATAATCAATTTGCTGCCACTGCCTGACCATGCCAAGGAAACGGTTATTCAGCAAAATAATTTTTGGCGTCAAATGATATTGCTTGCAAGTAGCGAGCTCTTGAATACACATTTGTATAGACGCTTCGCCTGTAATACAGGCAACTGTCGCACCGGGATTGGCCATCTGCACACCCATCGCATAAGGCAAGCCCACGCCCATCGTGCCCAAGCCGCCAGAATTAATCCAGCGACGTGGTTTGTCAAAGCCGTAATACTGCGCCGCCCACATTTGATGCTGACCAACGTCAGAGGTGACGAAGGCGTCGCCCTTGGTGATTTCCCAAACTTTCTGAACAACTGACTGAGGTTTGATCACTTCGGTCGATGTCGGGAACTTCAGACAATCGCGTTTGCGCCATTCATTGACTTGCTTCCACCAGTCTGCCAGAGCTTTGGGATTAGATTTGGTTTCAGCGACACTCAATTGCGACAAAAATTCTTGCAACACGTCTTTAACATTACCGACGATAGGAATATCAACTTTTACCCGCTTAGAAATCGACGATGGATCAATATCGATATGAATAATTTTGCGCGGACTAGACGCAAAATGTTTGGGGTTACCGATAACGCGGTCATCAAAACGTGCGCCAATCGCAATCAACACGTCGCAGTGCTGCATTGCCATGTTAGCTTCGTAAGTACCGTGCATGCCGGGCATACCGACAAATTTATCGCTAGAGGCTGGATATGCGCCTAATCCCATCAAGGTGTTAGTGCATGGAAAGCCTAATTGATCGACCAGTTTATTCAACTCTGGCGACGCATTCGCCAGAATCACACCGCCACCGGTATAAATCATCGGGCGCTCTGCTTGCAGCAATAGTTGCACCGCCTTACGGATTTGGCCAGAATGACCTTTATCCACTGGCTTGTAAGAGCGCATTTCAATTTCTTTTGGGTAGAAATAGGTAGTCTTGTGCATGCTGATATCTTTAGGGATGTCAACTAACACAGGACCGGGACGACCCGTTGTAGCGATAAAAAAAGCCTTTTTTATGGTCGTCGCTAAATCTCTGACATCTTTCACCAAAAAGTTATGCTTGACGCAAGGACGTGTAATACCAACGGTATCGCATTCCTGGAAAGCATCCTGACCAATGGCGTGGCTTGGGACTTGGCCGGAGATGATCACCATCGGGATCGAATCCATGTAAGCCGTTGCAAGGCCAGTGACCGCATTGGTAACGCCAGGGCCAGATGTCACTAGCGCAACACCCACTTTTTGTGAGGATCGGGAATAAGCATCTGCTGCGTGAATCGCGGCCTGCTCATGACGAACAAGAATATGTTGAAACTTGTCCTGATTAAAAATTGCATCGTAGATATAGAGTACAGCACCGCCCGGATATCCGAACACATGCTCAACACCCTCTTCGGCCAGACATTTAACTAAGATCTCTGCGCCGGTTATTTCTGTATTTGTATCTGAACTCATTTACGTTTCCTTTCAAGGTCCATAGGAGATTGATCGGATGTTCTTTCCTGACGAAATTACGAAGCGAGGCGGTCTGCTGATATTCCTTTTTGTGCGGTCACATTACCCTTGGTACATCCGTTGGATATATTTCCAGGTAAGGCTTAGAACACTCGTTCAATCAGTATTTTGGGCTTTGCTAAGACAACTTCTCACGCTTGTGGCATGGGTTAGAACAAACTGCTTCATTAGAGCGAACCTGCAGAGGACAGCATTGTGAGCCGATTCCAGCAAGTATTTATTGCCTCGAGATTTCAAGACGGATTCATACGGTACTGTGTTGCACCATTTTGGTCAAGACAAATTGCACCTTTTAAAGCACAAAATCCCTTCCAAATCAGGTACTTTGTACAAAAAACGGGACATAGAAAAGGAATTTTGCTAGCATGGGCGCACTTTTAAAGGGAAAGACAATCACGTAACTCGTGCGCCAACCCAATAGCTGCAAAAAAATATGCAAGAATAGCTTTTTGCGACAGATAAACAAAATTACTAAGTTATTGATTAGCTACGCCAACAGATGGCCACAGACAAAGAATTATCCAATTTTCTTGAAGGCGTAGAACGTCGCGCCTTCAAACATGCCGTCTATACCGTACGCAACCAAGAGTCTGCGTTGGATATTGTGCAAGAATCCATGATCAAGCTTTCTGAAAAGTATGGCGATAAGCCTGCGGCAGAATTGCCGATGCTATTTCAGAGAATTTTGCAAAACACGATTCTAGATTTTTTTCGTAGAGAAAAAGTGCGCAATACTTGGGTTAGCTTATTTTCAAGTATCACTCCAAACAATAATCAAGGCGATGATAATTTTGATTTATTGGAAAGTTATGCCGCAGAAGATGGCACAGAAGCATCGGAATCAAGCGCGGACAAGATAGAACGTGAACAAGTTCTGAATATTATCGATGAGGAAGTACAAAAACTTCCAGCGCGTCAACGGGAAGCCTTCCTCATGCGTTATTGGGAAGACATGGACGTAGCAGAGACTGCCGCCGCAATGGGCTGCTCAGAAGGCAGCGTAAAAACGCATTGTTCCCGCGCGACACATGCGCTCGCAGTATCGCTTAAGGCAAAAGGAATAACATTATGAATTACTCACGAGAAGCGCAAGACCTCGACTTTGCCTACAAAGTACGGCATGCATTAAACGAATCCGCTGAAAACATTCCCGCACCGGCGCTGGACAGGCTCGCTAATGCGCGCAAAATTGCAATGTCACGCAAAAAGCAAGCTTCGCCAAGTGCGGTTTTTGCATTTGGTGGCGTTTTAGCTGGCAATGCGGGATTTTCTTTCCAAGGACCACAATCTTGGCTAGGTAAGCTGGGCGTTATCTTGCCTTTGCTGGTACTGGTTATGGGCTTGACAGGCATTTACGAATACGAGCAACAAAGAAGAATTAGCGATTTAGCAGAAATTGATGCGGCAGTTTTAGTCGATGAATTGCCACCTGATGCTTACCTTGATACTGGCTTTAGCGCTTATTTGAATAAAGCGGAGGAATAGGCGTGCGCTTATCCACTTTGCTCGTGGTCAACAGAACTGAAGTCCTTGCCTTAATCATGGCAGTGGTAGCGTCGGTAACTTACGTCATGTCAGCTACCGCTGCTGACGTGACGCCAACGGTTGCGCAAAAAGCTACCGCGTTACCAGCAACGCCATTGACTAGACCAAGCTGGCAGGAATTAAGTGCGACACAAAAAATCGCACTTGCCCCACTCGCGCCTGAATGGCAACGGATGAGTGAGCAAAATAAAAAGAAATGGCTAGAAATTGCAAATAAATATGCAGTAATGAAGCCAGACGAGCAAGTTCGGGTGCAAGAACGTATGCGCGCCTGGGTTAAATTAACGCCTGAACAACGCATGCAAGCACGAGAAAATTTTGCTCGTACAACTCAAATAAACTCAGAAAAAAAATCTGAGCAGTGGCAGCAGTATCAAAAATTAAGTGAAGAAGAAAAGAAAAAACTCGCAAGTGAAGCGGTGAAGAAAAAAAGCGTAACAAACCTTCCCTCAGAAGCTCAGCGCAAAGCAGTACCCCTTGCTCCTATCAAAGGCGCACCTAAGGCGGCATTGGCAGCACAAGTAACCAAGCCGGCCGCTGTAATTGCACCGCAATCGGCAAGTTTGCCAGCAAGCGCGTTGCCTGTACCAAACACGTCGGTATCTCAAACTCCGGCAAAGTAACAAGTGGCTACAACAAATACTGCTATCCCATCACCTGTAGCACCAGCCTTAAAACGTCGGCTTATTTGCATGGTTTATGAGGCGATGCTTTTGTTCGGTGTCATTTTTACGGCAGACATGATATTCGACGTTTGGACCCAGAGTAGGCACGCACTGACCCTTCGCCACGCTCGTGAGGCCTGGCTCTTCGCCATACTCGGAATATATTTTGTGTTTTTTTGGTGCCGGAGTGGTCAAACTTTGGCAATGAAAACCTGGAATATCAAACTAATTGATGGCGAGAGACAAAAATTACCCATCATTAAAGCAGTAGTTCGCTACTGCCTGGCATGGATGTGGTTTATTCCAGGCCTGGCGATTGCCTACCAATTCGAATTAAAAGGATGGCTCGCTATTGTGGCCGTCACCGCAAACATTATCCTTTGGGCGCTAACATACAAGCTTGATAAAGATGGTCAATTTTTGCATGATAAATTAGCGAAAACTCGCTTGGTGCACGCGGAAGTTAAATTAAGCAATGACACCAGATTCGTAGATTAAGACTGATTCCAACGCCAACTACAATCCAGTCAAATATTCATTTATAGCGAATAATTTTATGTTTCACTATAAACACAACGAATTCTCTTGGGAAAATCCCTATCCAATTTTTGTGCTTTGCCAGTTCAATGTTATTCTATTGAAAAAATAATTCTAGAGAGTCGGCATGCAACACAAAACGCCTCGTCGTACCAGGGAACGTATACTGGACTTATCACTTCGCCTATTTAACGAATTTGGCGAACCCAATATCACAACCACCGTCATTGCTGAAGAGATGCACATCTCTCCGGGCAATCTTTACTATCACTTCCGTAATAAAGACGATATTGTTAATTCTATCTTCACTCAATTTGAAGAAGAAATTAATAAAAAACTCGCGTTCCCGGAAGGTCGTAAAGCGAACATTCAAGATATCTGGACTTATCTGCATCTGACCTTTGAACTGGTCTGGCGCTATCGCTTTTTTTATCGTGATTTAAACGATCTGCTGTCTAGAAATCGTAATCTGGAACTGCATTTTAAACAAATTCTGTCGCACAAAATCAAAGTCGCCACCGAGCTTTGCTATGGCCTGCGTACCGATGGTGAGTTTGAAGGCAACGACATCGAGATTGACGCCCTTGCGACCAACATGGTGGTGGTAGCCACATATTGGTTGTCCTACGAATACGTCCGCAATCCTCGCAAATACACCGAGCTACAAACCATGTCCGAATCCCTGGCGCGTGGCTGCTATCAGGTGATCGTGCTAATCAGCCCTTACTTGCGCGGCGAAACTAAAAACGTCTTCGAAAAACTATCGCAAGAATATCTGAAAAAAATTAACCCATAAAATTAACCAGTAAGCTCAACACCCGCGCTTCAGGAATCCCATGTCCACCATAAAATCGCTTTGCGTTTACTGCGGCTCATCCATCGGTGACGACGACGCCTACGCGCAAGGCGCCCGCCAGCTCGCTGCTGAAATGGTGTCGAACAGCATCTCCCTCGTCTACGGCGGTGGCAATGTAGGCCTGATGGGAGTGATCGCGGATGAAGTCTTACGGCTCGGTGGTCAAGTCACTGGAGTTATCCCGCAAGCCCTGATGGATAAAGAAGTTGGCCATACAGGTTTAAGCCAGCTACACATCGTCAAAAATATGCATGAACGCAAAGCCATGATGGCGGACCTATCGGATGGCTTTATCGCCATGCCGGGCGGTGTTGGTACTTTGGAAGAACTGTTTGAGATGTTCACCTGGTCGCAACTGGGTTTTCATCAAAAGCCATTGGGCTTATTGAATATCGCTGGTTTTTACAATAATCTGCTCGATTTTCTGCAGCACACTGTCAATGCCAAATTTTTGAAAGCAGAACACTTGGCGCTGCTATATCAGCAAGAAGATCCAGCTAAACTAATCCTGGATCTGCAGCAAGCCAAACCCCTGGCCTTGCATAAATGGGTTAAACAAAACGATCTTTAACTCATATTCAACCGCGCCTTTGCATTATTAAACATCAATCATCGTTGAGTATCCATCTAATTAATACACTACCATTCATTACATACTACCCATTAGTATATTTTAATCGTCCATATAATTATTGGACAATCAGGCATAATTTGATTGGATTGCTAGGGAGTATATAAAAACATCCTTCAGTATCCGATCCAAAAACCGCTGTACTGTCACCAACTGACATGATCTGGGCGATTCCCTCGCCACAAAGCAAATCCCTCTTAATTACTGCTGCATTACAGGGTAAAATGCGGGTTCGATTGTTTTTTTACCTGTTGATCGCGATCATTATGAAGTTCACCAAACAATTTCAGCTTTACCAATCCGAAGCAACTCAGTTTATTCAAAGTCTGAAAAAAGCTAATCCGCAATTAGAGCAAAGCCAGCGTGATGGTCGTGCTTTGTTATGGGATAAAGCACCGATTGATCTTGCGACGCAAAAAGACACGATTGAGTCCAATATCGATCAACAAGCTTACGTGTACCAAAACAAAGCCTAAGCCAAGACTGCTGTGACAGCAATCAGCACTACTTTGTCAGCGACAGATTTGCCTCTGGTTGGCAGTAGCGACAGCACACCCAACGTTGTTGATGGACTGGCGTTCGCCAAACTATATGGCGAGCCGCTGTTCAAACTACCCAACGATCTCTACATCCCGCCTGATGCGCTGGAAATTTTTTTAGAGGCGTTTGAAGGCCCGCTGGATTTACTGCTCTACCTGATCCGCAAGCAAAATTTCAATATTCTCAATATTCCGATGGCGCAAGTCACGTTGCAATATCTGGACTATGTTGAGCAAATCCGCAAACATAATCTGGAGCTGGCCGCAGAATATTTGTTGATGGCAGCGATGCTGATTGAAATCAAATCACGCATGCTCTTGCCCAGCACCAAAAATCTGGATGATGGCGAAGCAGGCGATCCGCGTGCAGAATTAGTGCGTCGTCTACTGGAATACGAGCAAATGAAACTAGCTGCCTACGACCTCAATGCGGTTCCTCAGCTAGGACGTGATTTTTTGCATGCGCAAGTCTTTGTTGAGCAAAATACGGTATTGCATTGGCCGCAGGTTGATGTACAAGATTTACAAGCAGCCTGGGCCGACGTATTAAAACGGGCAACACTTGTCGCCCACCACAAAATCAGCCGTGAAGAATTATCGGTGCGCGAGCACATGACAGGTATTTTGCGCAAATTGCAGTCCGCTAAATTTATCGAGTTTTCAGATCTATTTGATCCTAGTAAAGGTGCACCAGTGCTGGTGGTTAATTTTGTTGCCCTGCTTGAACTGGCAAAAGAAACTTTAATAGAAATCACTCAGGCAGAAGCTTTTGCACCGATTTATGTGAGACTCGCTTATTTGCCAACGCACTCATCAACGCACTCATCAACGTACTCATTAACGCACTCACCTAATTAATCGCTAAGCCAGCAAACTCTCGCTACGAATCAAATCATAGTTGTCACATTCACTCACTCTTATCCTCATGAAAATTATTTCCTCTATCGAAGAATTGCGCGATCAACTACGCGGTCAATTACGCACTGCATTTGTACCGACAATGGGCAATTTACATGAAGGTCATTTGTCCTTGATGCGTCTGGCAAAAAAACATGGCGATCCGATTGTGGCTTCGATTTTCGTCAATCGATTACAGTTTGGCCCGAACGAAGATTTTGATAAATATCCGCGTACTTTTCAGGCTGACGTAGAAAAGCTGGAGAAGGAAGGTGTGTATGTATTGTTCGCCCCGACAGAAAAAGACCTCTACCCAGAACCACAAGAATACCGGGTGCGTCCACCCGACGATCTGGGGAATATCTTAGAAGGCGAATTCCGCCCTGGCTTTTTTACCGGCGTTAGTACTGTTGTGCTGAAATTATTTTCTTGCGTCCAGCCCCGTGTTGCGGTGTTTGGTAAAAAAGATTACCAGCAATTAATGATCATCCGGAATATGGCAAAGCAGTTTGCCTTACCAACTGAAATTATCGCTGCCGATACCTGGCGCGCTGATGATGGACTCGCACTGTCATCACGCAATGGTTATTTGTCTGAGGCTGAACGCGTAGAAGCACCTGTTTTATATCAGACACTGAATGAGGTTGCGCAAGAAATCCGTTCGGGGCACCTGGATGTTTTTGAGCTGGAAAAGAAAGCCATGGCGAAACTAGCAAATCGTCATTGGAAGCCAGATTATATTTCTGTACGCAAGCGCTCCGACTTGCAACCACCGTCTGCTGGCGATATTGCGCAGAAGGCGGAGCTGGTGGTAGTCGCCGCCGCCAAGCTTGGCAACACCCGCCTGATCGACAATCTGGAAGTCTGATGACACAGCTTGCAAAAAGCAGAGAGCACTTTTGTCTCATCAAAAAACTGTCTGCTTTCATGGCACTGGCAGCGATCAGCTTGCACAGTGTCGTGGGCCACGCCGCCATCAGCGTGACTGATGATGCACAACATGTGGTGACGCTGGCGAAGCCAGCACAGCGCATTATCAGCCTCGCGCCGCATGCGACTGAGTTGTTGTTTGAGGCCGGTGCCGGTAGCCAAATTGTCGGCGTCAGCGAATACAGCGACTTTCCGGAAGCCGCTAAAAAAATCCCTTCGATTGGCAATGTATTCGCATTAGATGTAGAACGCATCATTGCGCTCAAACCCGACCTGATCGTGATCTGGGGTACTGGCAACGGCAAAACCCTAGCGAGTAAATTGCGCGATACCCATATCCCGATATTCGAGAGCGAGCCACGCAGTTTTGAAGATATTGCCAGTTCAATAGAACGTCTGGCAGTTTTGACTGACAAGCAAGCGACCGGCAATGCGGCCGCCCAACGTTTCAGAAATCGTTTAGAAAAATTGCGCCAAACTTATCAGCCCGGCTTGTCGTCCAGCCTGTCGTCCGGCTTACAAGTCAGTACTACAAACACAGCAGAAAAACAAAGAATCGTCAGCGTGTTTTATCAAATTTGGCGCAAACCTTTGATGACCTTAAATGATCAGCATCTGGTATCGGCAGCAATCCGTTTGTGTGGTGGTAAAAACATATTTGGCGGCTTAAAAGAAATCAGTCCCACAGTCAATACCGAAGCAGTGCTAGCGGCCAACCCGGATGCGATTATTACCACTGGCGGCGAGCAGCAAGATGTCTTCGCCGACTGGCGGCAATTCACTACGCTCAATGCCGTCAGCAAAGGTAATTTATTTACCGTAAAAGGTGACTGGATGAATCGTGCAGGGCCGAGAATTTTAGATGGCACTGAGATGCTCTGCAAACATCTGGCGACTGCCAGAGCAACACTGAAATAAGATTCAAATCTGATCTCATTTTGCTAGCTTTGCGAGTTGAAAGTGGATATTGCTGCTACCTCACGTTACATTCAAATAAATATACTCAGGTAGTGTATATTTTAGTCGTCCATATAATGTCTGGACAATTCGGATTTTTAATTAAAAATGAAGGGGAGTATATAAAAATACGCCCTTTTGATCGAATCAGAAGCTAGAACGGATTACAACACTCAGCATAAAATTAAGCTATTAATTCCAGTCGCGTGGATCAACCTGATAATAGGCGCGGAATTGCTCAAATAGCGCGGGATGATATCTCGCCATCTCCCAGGTTTTCTCAAAAAACGTCTCTGTCCCGACCGCAAAAAATTCTGCCGGATTGGTCGCGCCATAATGATCCATCACCGTTTCTTCACCTAGCTCCGCTGCGCGCTGCAATACATCAAACTCTTGGGACAAGATACTAGACCAACGTTGATAACGCGCCTTACTCATCAAGGCCGGTGCACCGTTGGTGCTGCCGGTTTCGCTATCGAGCTGATGCGCAAACTCATGCAAGACTACATCGTGCCCTGCGATTTGCGTACCATCGCTGCGCTGCACATGATCCCATGCCAGGATCACCCTGCCATCACTCCAGGATTCTCCCGACAAAGTTTGGTTAGCATGAGTGACTACACCACCTAGGCTAGTTTGGATATGCGGCTTCATAAAAGCACTGGGATAAACCAGGATGGTTTTTAAGGCTGGGTAAACTGTGCTTGGACGATTAAGGAGCAACATGCACGCTCTGGCAGCGATCGTGACTTTGATCTCATCCGTCATCTGTAAATCATCGCAAGCAATAAATTTCTTTTGATATAAAAACTGTTTGATCAATCGCTTTAACTGTAATTGCAGCTCCGCTGGCATTCTGGAATACACCGGGATATTTTTACGCAGTATTTTGGAGTAGTGACCAGGGAATGGCTTTTGCAAAGCGCGCTTCAACAGCACATCAGGCAACCACACAATCAGTCCGACCGTGATTACGATGCTGGATAATACAAGCATTAGTGGTAAAGCGGAGGACATTGATTACCTGCAATTCTGAATGAAAACACAGTAACGATACCGTGTTATCTCTGGTTATTTAGACCGTTGCCATCTTGATAAAATCTATGCAGCTTGATAGCAAACATAAGTACGAGCTGGAATCAACTCATACCTTCAGATGGGACAGTCTTCAGAAAAAACAATAGCTATTAACCATAGCTATTGAATGAAGTGCCCGCAAGGCAACACGAATAATCGATTGCTGCGATAATGCGCCCTCACCGATGCCATCAATATCATTCTAAAAATAAGGCATCCAATCCCGTATTCTATTTTTTGATTGTCCTCCCATGCGCAAAGGCATACTCTACGCAGCTTCCGCTTATATCGTCTGGGGCTTATTTCCAATTTATTTCAAAGCTCTGCACGGGATACCTGCACTAGAAATTTTGTTACATCGCATGTTGTGGTCACTGCTATTTTTGATGGTGGTACTGGCATGGCGTAGTCAATGGTCTTGGGTACGCGATGTGCTGCGTCAACCAAAGCTGATCGCCGGATTTGTCGCCAGCGCGACCCTGTTGTCAGTCAATTGGCTGATCTACATCTGGGCGATCAATAACGATCATATCGTCGATGCCAGTTTGGGATATTTTATGACGCCGCTGGTCAATGTCCTGCTCGGTTACGCTATCTTGCGTGAGCGCTTGCGGTCAGCACAATGGTTTGCCATAGGCCTGGCAGCCTGCGGTGTGATCTGGCTGACCTGGCAAACCGGTCATCCTCCCATCATTGGATTGTCTCTCGCCATCAGCTTTGGCGTGTATGGTTTATTGCGTAAAACAGCCGCGCTTGGCGCGCTAGAGGGCTTGTCGCTAGAAACCTTTTTGCTGTTCCCGTTTGCTTTTGCTTATCTGACTTACTTAACAGTGCAAGGTCATAATGCCTTCATCAGCGGATCTGGCACAACCCAATTATTACTGCTGGCAGCTGGCCCGATCACTGCAATTCCCTTACTAATGTTTGCTGCCGGTGCTCGCCTGATCCCTATGGCGACGCTGGGATTGCTGCAATATATTGCGCCATCAATCCAACTGATATTAGGCGTCATTTTGTATCATGAGCCATTTAGCGGCGAAAGACTAATCGGATTTATGGCGATCTGGGCTGCGCTAGCGGTGTATTCTGCAGAGGGAATACGTCACTCCTTCAGACGCCAATAATCCAGGTTTTAATTACCAATAGAGTTGCTAAAGAAGGCTAAAGGAGCCCAAAGAAATAGGCCAATCGTAGTTTATGGTAAAGTACGCGCTTCGCTAGGGGTCCTGCGTCAAAGATAAAGTTTGTTTTTATTCTTGTCTGCAGGTGAGAAATACCCTTGAACCTGATCTGGATAATGCCAGCGTAGGGAAGCGCAAAGTCTCTATCAGTCTCTTTGTTTGCTCCCGCGCTTGCGATAAAAAAAGAGCAAACTATGACAATCGCACCACCCATCTGTATTACACAACGTGTTTCAAAAGTTACTTCACAAGCGACTTCACGCAAGTCATCAGCTCATTCGTTATCAGGTGTTCAAAGCCGCTTGATTCCGCTGACGATGGTCTTGGCAATTGCTCAGGCTTTTACGATCTCTGCTGCCCACGCGCAGAGCGCAGATAAAGCGCTGCCAGAAGTCGTCATTCGCGCTAATAAAACGGATAGCAATAAAAATGATGTGGCAAAAATCGGCGGCTTTGCCGATGCAAAATTATCAGATACGCCAGCATCGATTACCGTCTTCACTCAACAACAATTACAAGATTTAAGCATCCGTACCAGTAGCGATGCGATGAAATTTGATGCCAGTGTCAACGACGCTTATAACGCGGTTGGCTACTCTGAACAATTTTCTATCCGTGGTTTTGCGCTGGATAACACCAGCAGTTACCGCAAAGATGGATTAGCCATACCAGGCGATGCATCTATCCCTTTGGAAAATAAAGAGCGCATAGAAATACTCAAAGGATTAGCCGGATTTCAGGCAGGCTTTGCTACCCCCGGCGGTATCGTGAACTATGTCACAAAGCGCCCAACCACTACGCCATTACGTTCAGTGACGGTCGCCGCCAGTGAGCGCGGCACGCTATACGGTTCGCTAGATTTAGGCGGTCAATCCGATGATCAGCAATTTGGTTATCGCATTAATGCTGCGACAGAAAAATTACGCTCCTATGTAAAAGGTGCAGATGGAGACAGACAATTTATCTCCGGTGCTTTTGACTGGCACATCACACCAAAAGCATTATTGCAGCTGGATATGGATTATCAGAAAAAATCCCAGTTAACTGTCCCAGGATTTCAACTATTTAATGGAACAGATCTGCCTCGCAATGTCAGCGCAGACACAATGCTGAACAATCAACCATGGGCAAAGCCGGTCAGTACCCGTGATAGCAATATCGGCTTACGGTTCGAATATCAATTCAATGACGACTGGCGCGCCTCGTTCTCAGCCAACCGTCATGAATTCAAACGCGATGATTACACCGCATTCCCTTACGGCTGTTCGTCCGCAAACTTATTCCCAGGTTATTGCGCGAATGGTGACTACGATGTCTATGACTATCAAAGCGTAGGAGAATCAAAATCGCCAGTGGCAACGCAGGGAATTTTAAATGGCAAATTCCGGTTAGGCGGTTTGCAAAACACAGTCGCAGTGGGATTTTCGACCTTCCAGCGCCGTGATCGCTTTGGTGACTATGTCTACGATTTAGTGGGCACTAGCAATGTGTTTCAACCTATCGTCGTACCGCAATCGACCAACACAACCGGCCCGGTTCTGTTGCGCAGAACGGATAAAGAATGGTCCCTGTTTGCGCAGGATATTATTGATCTGACCGATACCGTCAAATTGGATATCGGTATACGTCACGTAGCGATCAAGCGTCAGCAAATCGATGCGCCGGGTTACGATCGTAACTACGAATTGCCAAGCGTTGCGCTACTTTTTAAACCACAAAAATCCTGGACGCTGTACGGATCGTACACAGAAGGTTTAGAGCATGGCGGCATCGCCCCGTTCGGTACCAACAACGTCAACCAGATGCTTAATCCGAGTAAATCTAAGCAAGTTGAATTTGGTCTTAAAGCAGATGTGGCACAAGATATTAGTATCACTGCCGCCGTCTTCCACATCACTAAATCGCTGGAATATACCAACTCGGATAATGTCTACGTCAGTAACGGCCACGCAATCCATAATGGACTGGAAGTATCCGCCCAAGGTCGTATCACTCCAGCCTTGATGTTAGGTGCCAGCGTCACTGCATTGGCGGCGCACCAATACGATACCGGCATTGCAGGATTAGATGATAAGCGTGTCACCAATGTACCAGAGTTAAAATCTGTGGTGTATGCAGACTATGCGATTGCCAGCATACCTGGACTCAACATCAACGGCAGTTGGGATTATTCTGGTAACAAGGTGTTTCAACCGGATAACAGCGTCATCGTTCCAGGCTATCAAGTCTTTAATCTGGGTGCACGTTATGTCACCAAAGTGGCTACTGTCGTGACGACTTTACGGTTCAATGTCGACAACGTCGGCGATAAATTTTACTGGCGTGACGTGACGCAATCCTTAGGTGGCTACTTACTGCCAGGCGCACCAAGAACGTATAAAGTATCTGCACAATTTGATTTTTAAAATTTGATTTTAAATACAGCATACAAGCTGTTTAAAATAAAAAAGAGCGGCTCATTTTTAAATGAGTCGCTCTTTTTTCAACCGATATTTTCCATTTAGATTTGAATTGATGACGGATACACTTTTCAACTATCAACTCATCAGGAATGACAACGCGAAACTGACTTGTTCTACCCGTTCTTTCAAACTCCCGCCTACCAGCAAGAACGGCATTTCCCGCTCATCCAATAAGTCCAGCAATTCTTCATGCACTCGCTGCCTTACTGCCGCTGATTCGCGCTGCAAGCCATCGGCAGTCCACGGAAAATCCGGTGCAGTCACTATCGTAAAATCATATTGATGCTGCGCTTCTAAAGCGGCCAGATCAGCGTCAGCTTCACCAAAATAATGGCGACTATATAAGGCGGTCATCAGCGGCGAGGTATCGCAAAATAACCACTGATAGGCTTGTTGAGCGAGTTTATTCTCGCGCTCGACCTGAGTACGAGCGATCAGAATTTGTTCTGCTTCTTTCGGCACGCGTTGCTGCGTCTCGACAAACTCGCGTAAATATTCTGGAACCCATACCGTTTTGTAATGCGCCGCCAATGCCTCAGCAAGCGCTGATTTACCCGAAGACTCGGCGCCTAATATCGCAACTCGATTGATTGAATTTTTGTCCGTCTGACTCGTCATTATTTTTTACTCCAAGCGCGTAAGCCAGCGACCGCCATCACTACAAAAATAGAATACAAAATCGCAGTCAACATCAACCCCTTATGCACGTAAAGGCCGACATACAAAATATCGACGATGATCCAGACGTGCCAGTTTTCGCGTTTTTTACGCGATAACAACAATTGTCCCAATAGACTACCCGCCGTCAAAAAGCCATCGGCATACGGCACATCGGTATCAGTAAATGATTTTAAAAACCACGCTAATACACCGAAGCCGATCAGCCACGCCAAGATCGACCACATACGCTGCATTGACGATAGCCCAGATACGACCAAAGTCGTCGACGTATCGCCTGCCGAACTACCGCGTAACCATAGCCACCACCCCCACAAAGACACAAGAATAAATACCAGCTGCAAACCCATATCGCCATACAATTTAGCGTCAAAAAAGACCAGGCCATATAATCCAGAAGCCAGAATAGAAAACAACCATGCCCAATGAATTTGCTTGATATTCAATGCAACAGTCAGCACCGACAACACAAAGGAAATCAACTCCAATGCGGTGGTACTAAAACCCAATAACGGGATAGGGTCGTTCATGTTCATAGGGACATTTCTCAAAAGGCGAATTGCGTCATTGCACAGCATTATCTATGATCGTAGCGGTGACATAAAGCACTAATCCAGATAGCCTGGAAATTGACGGAACAAATCAAATCAAATTTATTCGACAAGCCAGGTATTTTCGCAACAAGCTAATGCAGCAAAAAACCGATAAGGAAAAGTAATGACAAATATCCTCTCGCCCGAAGCCGTAGTACAGCAACAATTAGATGCCTATAACGCCCGCGACCTGGATGCCTGGGTAGCAACCTATGCAGATGACGGCAAACAGTTTGAACATCCTGCGACCTTGGTCGCTAATGGCAAAGCAGAAATCAAAGCGCGCGCCACCATCCGATTTCAAGAACCTAATCTGCACGCTAAACTGCTAAACCGCACGGTGATGGAAAATATAGTGATCGACCATGAAGAAGTGACACGTACTTTTCCAGAGGGCACAGGCACGATCAGGCTGGTCGCTATTTATGAAGTAAAGAACGGGAAAATCCAATCTGGCTCGTTTGTGTTTGGCGAGAAACGACTGGATGTAACTGGGTCTTAAATAGACTTAGCGGACTGGGGTCAGCAAAATAAATGTGCGAAAAAGGCAGTGTGATTTTCGCATTTTCAATACATGCAGGGTACGTTTAACGCACCGCAACAGCGACAAAACCCAAGTATGCTCACCTCAGAATACTTGCACTTATGCATATACTCCCCATATTAATGATTGAAATTGCGCTCTGAATCAAGTAATACATGGACATCTAATATATACCCATTAGGAGTATTTTTTCAATGTGGTGCGTGGAATGCACCCTACGCTGACTAAATGGCAAGACATCCTATCGAAATATCTTGCCTGCGCTAAGTTATTAAAATATGTAGCCCATATCAATCTCACATCTTCATTTCCAACAAAGCACGCACTGCTACCGTTGTCGGTGTCGTCGTAGTTTGTGTCAAAGAACCAAAGGTGTCTGCGTAACTTGAAGCATTAATATTGTCTTGATGTAGCGCATTTGCTAGCGAGACGCGCAGATTGGTTTTTGGATTAAATTTCCATAATCCGTATAAATCTAAACCGCGCTTTGGTACTGAGTAGCTGGTTTTGTTGGCAGACAAACGTACTGGGCCGCCGTCTTGAAAACTTAGATTGCCGCCGATGGTCAACGGTATTTTATCCAGCTTGTAATCTAAGCCGACGTTGGCGCTGATCGGTGTTTGCGAATCGAGACGATTGTTTGGACCGGGCACTGTTTCCAGATTAGACCAGTTAAACGATAGGTTGGAACGAAAGTCGATTGCAGGCGCGTCCTTCATCACTGAACGTAATGGGAACTTGGCTTCCATCTCAATGCCACGGGTAGTGGCTTGCCCATCATTGATAGGCATATTGGTCCAGATACCGTTGACGTTAGATAGTTGGGTGCGGGTGATGTCGTCAATTCTGCGCATAAATACACTCACACTCATCAAGCCACCGTCGGTCAGATAATGCTCAAACGCAGCATCCAGTCCCCACGCCAATTCTGGTTTTAGATTAGGGTTGCCGATGCTGTCAGGACTGGTTGGACTATTGTTTTCTGAAATATAACGGCGCGGAATCAGACTGCTGGTATCCTGCGCTTTGTAAGTGCGTGTCAGACCAAGGCGTACCTGGTCATTTTTGCTGTCAGGCAGTTTCCATAATGTTTGCAGAATCGGGCTAAAAACGCTGGAACGATTATTGACTTCGGCATAGGTGTTGCCCGTGCTCTTGGTATCGATCCCTTCCCAGCGCAGGCCTGCATAGACTGACCAGCGTTTGGTGACATTCCACTCATCTTGCGCAAATACGGCGATGCGGTTAACGCTGGCATCAAACACTTCATTCAAGTTAAGTGGCGTCACTCCATTGGTAGTGATGTCATGTATCGTCCGAGCTTCGTTTCGCTTGCTATAGGCGCCATCCCAACCAATAGCTAAGGCATGATCAGTCATAAAAGGCGCGGTATATTTACCGCCCCAAGTCAAACCTTTGTCGCTTGCGCTAGTTTGATTTTTTCTATCTAGTATTTCTGACTGATTGATGTCATAGCCTTGCGTGTTCACATCCGAACTACGCTTGTTATAGTTAAAGCCAAGCTTAAAATCCAGCTTGGCGCTATCCGCCATTTTGTGTATCCAGTTCAGATTGGTTCTAAGCATCGCGAACTCAGATTGGATCTGAGTTCGATCACTGACGTAATTCGGCAAAACGCCCAAACTCGTTACCGAACTGTCGGTGCTATTTCCAGAAAAACGGTTAGCGTTGACGAAACTTTGTGTCGTCACGGTATCGCCATTCTCCAGATTAAAATTAACCCGTGGTGACAAGCCTATACCGTTGTAGGTACCCGAATTGTCGCTATACGTGCGACGCCGTAAATTGATATTTCCGCTCGCGTCTGTACCAAGTTCATCCATCCAGGATGGCCTGTCATATTGGCCGTGATTGAACGATCCTGAAATCGAGTACGACATTTTTCCCGCTTTGTCCGACACTTGCCAGTTGGCGTTGACACCGTACTTACCCCCATCTTCCTGCCCGCCTATTTTGAGTTCACTCTGTGCAGTTTGTACGCTGCGCTTCAATACGATATTGATCGCACCAGCAATGGCTTGCGTGCTGTACTCGGCAGTGGCGGCACGGATTATTTCTATCCGTTCGATCAGGTCAGGTGAGATTGAATCTAAAGAAAATCCCGGCGGGCTAGGTTCACCATTCAGCAAAATTTGGGTGTAGCCAGAACCCAGACCACGCATGCGTATCTCGCCTCCACGTCCCTGCACACCACCGATCGTAATACCGGGCAGACGCTTCAGCACATCAGCCACGGTTGAATCACCGTAGCGAATAATGTCCTCCTGTGTGACCACGATTTTGGTTGCAGTATCCTGGCGACGCTCGTCGTAACCTTTGGCACCGCTGACTTCGACTTTTTGGATTTGTTCTTTGCCGGGGGTGGTTGGTACGACTGCTGGCGCAGGTGATACCGATGGCGGACTTGACGGCTTTTGCGGGTCAGCTTGTAGCGGAGCTGATTGCAGCGGCGTTAATTGCTGCGCTTGAGCGCCAGAATTATAGGCAAGCAAAATCGCGAAAGGAAGTAAGGCGAGGCGGAACGGCAGCAGATTAAAGGACATAGTGATTAGTAGTGAATGTAATTTTTGATAGGGCTGATTTAAGCTGGTAATGCGTTCTCTGTCGAAGCAAGTTCAACCAATAATGGGCAACGAGCACAAAATCAGATACCTGCTAAAAGAGACAAAATGAAGTCTCAATCAAGCGGCTGGACTATATCAGCCAAATATAACAAGAAAATTTCATCTTAAAACTTGTAAGCGAATATAACTGCGATATGACCGCACCAGGCCAATGAAGTTCCAATCGATATGGATAGCTTTTCTTAGTTTTGGCTAAGGCGTGTTGGTAACGCTTGCAAAGCCGCCAACAACGGCACGCAAGCATCAGCGACGCGGTCGATGCTTTGT
Source organism: Undibacterium sp. GrIS 1.8 (assembly GCF_040544445.1). Classification (NCBI taxonomy): domain Bacteria; kingdom Pseudomonadati; phylum Pseudomonadota; class Betaproteobacteria; order Burkholderiales; family Oxalobacteraceae; genus Undibacterium; species Undibacterium sp. GrIS 1.8. Next base: position 49,226 of record NZ_JBEONQ010000021.1, read on the forward strand.
TCGCGCAATGCGGCCAGATCGACCGTGACTTCGGTCTTTAATCCTGCCCACGCAAGTAATGCAGCGCAAGCTTCTGGGTGATCGAATAAGCCGTGCAGATAAGAACCCAGAATCTGATCATCTGGTGAGCGGCTGCCCTCTAATTCTGCGCTGTCGTTATCTAATACGAACACCGGCTGGGTATCATTGCTGGCGTAGGTGATGCCCATATGGATTTCATAACCGCTGACTTTGGCTGCCTGGTTTTCAATCGAATTTCCATTCTGGTTACCAAACAAGCAGCGACCAGTAACTTGTTGCAGACGTTTGTCTTTGGTCAGTTCGGTGCTGATATCGAGCAGGCCTAAACCGTCAGAATCCCCAGCGATGCCTTCTACCCCATGCGGATCGCTGACGACATGACCTAACATTTGATAACCGCCGCAAATGCCGATAATTTTGCCGCCATAGCGCAAGTGTTTTTCCAACACAGGCTGCCAGCCTTGCTCTAGCAAAAAAGCCAGATCAGCGCGGGTATTTTTACTGCCTGGCAGAATAATCAGATCGGCAGGCGGGATCGCCATGCCGGGGCCGATAAATTGCAAATCAACCTCGGGATGCGCGCGCAGTGCATCAAAATCGGTATGGTTAGAAATACGCGGTATCGCCGGTACGATAATGCGGAATTTGCCTGCACCTTGCTGGCTAGACTGGATCGCATCTTCTGCATCCAGCATTAGTCCGTGCAAATACGGCAGCACTGCCAGCACAGGCTTGCCGGTTTTTTCTTCCAGCCATGTCAAGCCCGGTTCCAACAGACTGATATCGCCGCGAAAACGATTAATCACAAAGCCAACGATACGGTTTTGCTCTGACTCTGACAAACAGGCCAGCGTGCCGAGGAAGTGGGCAAACACGCCGCCACGATCAATGTCAGCCACCAAAATCACAGGACAGTCAACTGCTTCAGCAAACCCCATATTGGCGATGTCACGCGCACGTAAATTGATTTCCGCCGGACTGCCTGCGCCTTCCACAATGATGCTGTCGTATTGCTGTTGCAGCCGGCCATAGGATTGCAGCACGGCTTGCATGGCGATAGTTTTATACTGATCGTAATCACGTGCATTCATGTCGGCGCGTACTTTGCCGTGGATGATAATTTGTGCTCCGGTATCGGAAGACGGCTTGAGCAAAACAGGGTTCATGTCTGTGTGTGCCGGCAAGCCCGCGGCGATCGCTTGCAATGCCTGCGCCCGACCGATCTCGCCACCGTCAATTGTCACAGCACTATTTAAGGCCATGTTCTGCGGCTTCATCGGTACGACTGCTACACCTTGTCTTTTCAGCAGACGACATAAGGCGGCGACTACGGTGCTTTTACCCGCGTCCGAGGTGGTGCCTTGCACCATTAAGGTGGTGATTTTCATAGAATGTGTTATGAGAGATAATAATATACTGGGATTAGTATATATTAGACGTCCAATCATTCACTGGTCAATGAGCGTAAAACTTAAAATATATCGGGGAGTATATTGATTTTTTATATGCTTTAGGCTTGTCTGTATAGTTTATTGCCCTTCATTTTGAGAAAGTATTTAACGTCATGAACAAAACAAATCAGCTTGATCAGCACGCAAGCGCGTACACGATCAGCAATCTGATCCCTTCGATTGAGGTCTATCAAGCCTTGCGATCAGGTGCAGGATTAAGCGGAAAAACGACCGAGGCCGCCAGCAGAGGTTTGCCGAATAGCTTATTTGCGGTTCAAATTATGTTTAACGATCAAGCGGTTGGCATGGGACGTGTCATTGGTGATGGCGGTTGTTTTTATCAGATAGTTGATATCGCCGTGCTGCCCTCGCATCAAGGCAAAGGTTTAGGTAAGCGCATCATGCAGGGGATTGTCGCCTATTTAGAAATGAACGCGCCTGACAGTGCTTACATCAGCTTAATTGCTGACGGCAAAGCACAAGAGTTGTATGCGCAATTTGGCTTTGTACAGACCGCACCGCGTTCTGTGGGTATGGCGTTGAAGCGAACTAAAAAAGAAGCTTAGTGAATTTAAATGAAATGAAGAAGTTTAAGTGCGTCGGTGTAAATCATCCGTGATGGGATCTACCTTTGTGACTGGCTCTACATCGTTGACGATATCTTCTTCTTTCGCCGTATCAATGTCGATGATAGATCCGGTGACGCTATCTTTGACATGGTAAGCAGCAATTGCCGCAGCTAATGCGGGATTGTTTTGCGGTAGTAGCGCTGGATTTTGAAACAACAGATTTAATTGCGATTGAGTAGTCAAGGGCGTGGCATTCACATCCTCAGTCAAAGCAGTATTGGTCGTGCTTGCTAACGGTGCTTGCTGCAGCAAAACTACTGGATTAGTAACAGAACTACTGCTCGCCGAGGTTAGATTCGCAGGGTTAGCAGTAGCCGAATTTGGCGGAACGGTAAGCGACTCAATATCTGCATTAAACTGCAATTGAAGTTGTGATTGTGATTGTGAGGGATTTAAAGTTGGGTTCAAAGTTTGATTTGTCGCTAAACCAGCCTGCTCTGCTGGTGAAGTAAGCTGAGTCGAGATAATCGCAGAGGATGTTTCCAGCAAGGCGGCGCTTAATGCAGCGTCTGCCAAACTACTCAGCGACTGAGCATCCAAGCCTGTATTCAGGCTAAGGCTAGAAAGATTTTGCGTGTTTGTATTGGCATTTAAATTGATACTTGTATTAGTGTCGACTTGAGTCGCACTGACTCCAGCAGCAAAAGTACCGGGATCGCCAGCAGCAGTTGCTGTAGCCGCAGTTAATGCGCTAGCCAGAGATTGTGCCGTCTGGGCGACTAAATCCGATGTCACCGCAGGATTGGCGTTGTATGCAGTTTGTAGCGTGTCTGGATTGATGGTCAGTGATTCATTGGTGTTGGAGGTCGTGGTGGCAGAAAAATTTACTCCGATCTGTGCCAAATCCGACAGAGCATTTCCACCGTTGATAATTGCAATTGGTGTGGTGCTGGGCGCTATGTTTAGGGTTGCATTTATTGCTGTATTTGTTGCTGTATTTGTTGCTGTATTTGTTGCTGTATTTGTTGCTGCATTTGCTAGTACATCTAAGGCAGCATTTAGCCCGGCATCTGGCGCAGTGATTTGCAAATTGTTGAAGCTATCCACAAAATTCTGGGTACCAGCGAGTAAATCAGTAAAACTAGGATTGCCTGGCACATCTGCTAATTGCTGCAAAGTTGATGCTGCTGCCAGTAATTGTGCAGGTGGAGAAATGTCCACAATAACGGCAGCGTCAGCCTGCGACACTCCATTAGTCGTCGGGGTAATGACAGTTTGAGTGCTACTAATAGCATCAGGCGAGGTTACTGGATTCACCTCGCTTACATTCGCAACACTTACGGGCGTGCTGTCTATAGGCTGAATCGCTATTGGCAACGCAACAACTGGCGTCGTCGCTAAAACCGCTATTGGATTAATGATATTGGTGTCCATATCTGAATCATGCGCTAAGCATACGGCCTGCTCTGTACGCTAACTCACACATACGCGTTTTTGGTAGTTAACAATGTACAAGCTTAGATTTCTGCTTGCTTAGCAAAATCTTTAGTCAAACCTTTGGGTAAATTCTCAGCCGAATCATGAGCGTAATTTTGCGCAACTCGCAACTCGCAACTCGCAACTCTCAATTTTTATGGATCAAATTTCTTGCCAGCGAGAGATTAACGCATGCAACTGTGGCAAGCCATACAAAATCGCGGATGGTCCCGGTGACAAGATATCGGCCGATTTTATCTCGGCTACTAAATCATTTTGTACCGCTGGAATCTGCTGCCAGCCATCGCGCTCTGTCACACTTTCTGGTCTGAATTTTTTACCGCACCACGATCCGATGATGATATCAGGCGCGCGTCGCACCACCTCGCTGGGGTCAGCAACGATGCGTTGTTTGGCGCTGTGATATTGCGCTAACTCAGCAAAAATATCTTCGCCACCAGCGATCTGAATCAGTTCTGAAACCCAGCCTATACCGGACATTAAAGGCTCATTCCATTCTTCAAAATACACTTTGGGCCGGCGCGTCCAGTGCGCGGCTTGCTGTTGAATATGCGCTAGCTGTGTTTGCAAATCAGCGATCAATTCTGCACCTTGCTGTTGCTTACCAACCAAGCTGGCAAGTGCCGCAATCATGCGCAAAATCCCAGCAACCGTATGTTGATTAAAGACGTGTACCTCAATCCCGGCAGCAATCAGATCCCGACAAATATCCGCCTGCATATTGGAATACGCAATCACCAGATCTGGCTGCACGGCTAGAATACGATCTATTTTGGCAGAAGAGAATCCGCTAATTTTTGGCTTCTCTTGTCTGGCTCTGGCAGGACGGGTGGTATAGCCAGAAATCCCAACGATCAACTCTTCTGCGCCAAGTGCGTATAAGGTTTCTACCGCCTCGGTGGATAAACAGGCGATACGTTGGTAGGGCGATTTAGTCATAGTCATCACGGTCATGGTGTGGAGGATGACTTGACTGGGGCTGTCTTAATGTCAGCTTTATCGTCAATCTTGTTGTCAAGCTTAGTACCGCGTCGATTGCGTGCCTGATCTAATGCTGCACATACCGCTTTGGCACCCTCAATAATTCTTGGTCCGGCACGGTTTAATAAATCGCCATCCACCACGATCAGATTATTGTTTTTGACTGCCAGTAAGTTCTTGATATCCTTCCATTGCTCCAGTCCGCTAGTGGCTTGTAGTTTGCTGTCACCCGTCAAAATCACCTCGGGGTTTTCTTGTATCACTGACTCTAATCCCACCACTGGGGCAGCAGCAGATAGGTGTCCAAAAATATTCTCGCCACCACAAATCCTGATCGCATCACTGACGATATTCTTGTCATTGAGAGTGTAGATAGGTTTACTCCAGACCTGGTAAAACGTTCTGACTTTCGGTTTATTCTGGTAGCGGGCAATAAGCTGGTTGAGTTGCTGGCTAAACTCCGCTGCCGCTATTTGAGCCTGTTTTTCCGTACCAAATAAGGTCCCCAACTTGAGCAAGGTAGCGGGAACATCTTCCAGCTTATGCGGATCACTAAAATAATACGGTATGCCTGATTTACGTAACGGCTCTAACTGACGCTCAAATGCACCATGCATCCAGACCACGAGTAAATCGGGCTTCATCGCAATGATGCGCTCGATATCGAGTTGACGATTATCGCCAACTCGCGGGATGGCTTTTGCCGCTTCAGGATAGTCGCTGTATTTAACGGTGCCGATCAGATGATCACCTGCACCGGCAGCAAACACTAACTCGGTCACATGCGGCGACAAACTGATGATTTTTTGCGCCGGACGCGCCAGAGTAATCGTCGTCCCCAGATCGTCCGTCACACTAATTGCGGCTCGCGCGATGGGCGTTGCCAGTATGGATATCAATGCGCCGCATAAGCATGCGGCAATCGACAGAGAAGACAGAGTAGTGTTTTTTTTCACGGAATGGTCAGGATATAAATAAAATAGACGAATTGGCGGCATCACTAATCTGATGTAAGCATGCCAACCCGCATTCTATGCTGTCCCGCCACTCCGAGGTTATTTGGCTGTTAAATTAGCGCGATAGAATACGCTATTGGAGAAGATGCTGAACAAGCTGCTGAACAAGCTGTTAGGTCATTTTTTGCAAGTCCAGATATCTAGACTTCGTGTCCTCATCTTCCCTTACTTTATGCGACTACTTTATGACACCGCTACCAAGCGACTCAGGGTAGCCGTATCAGCCATCAAACTCACACTATCCGATTGATGCACGATACGTCCACGCTCCAACACCATCGCATTTTGTGTCATTGATAAAGCCAGTTTGGCGTGTTGCTCTACCACGATGACTGCCATGCCTTCTTCGCTGATCAGCTTGCGGATCACTTGTGCCAGATCTTGCACGATGATCGGCGCTAATCCCTCCATCGGCTCATCCAGCAATAACAGGCTGGGATTCGTCATCAGCGCACGGGCAATGGCGACCATTTGCTGCTCGCCGCCAGAGAGTTGATTGCCCATATTGCTACGGCGCTCTTCCAACCGCGGAAAGATGTCGTAAATTTTTTTAATATTCCATGGCCCCGGACGAGCAACAACACTTAAGTGCTCTTCTACCGTCAAGGACGGAAACATATACCGCTCTTGCGGCACCCAGCCCAGACCTGCATTAGCACGCTTATGCGTCGCCATAGGATTGATATCGTTGCCGCGCCACCGTATGCTGCCGCCGTGTCGTTGTGTGATCCCCATCAGGCTGACAAGCAAGGTGGTTTTACCTGCACCATTACGCCCAAGCAGTGCCAGGCTATCGCCTTGTTTCAGGCTGAAAGAAATATCTTCCAGCACGACTGACTCGCCATAACCAGCGGTGAGTTTATCTACGGTGAGTAAGTCAGTCATGCGCTTCTCCCAGATAGACTTCTTTTACCCGTGGATCAGAGGCGATTTCAGTTGGTGTGCCTTCAACTAATACTTTACCGCCGACTAAGACAGTAATCCGTTCTGCAAATTGAAATACCAGACCCATATCGTGCTCAATAAAAAGTATCGTCACCTCGCGCGGCAAACCAGCGATTACTTCAAATAGCTCTGCACTTTCTGCGGAAGGGATGCCAGCTGCCGGCTCATCCAGTAACAATACTTTGGGTTGGGTGGCCAGTGCTAAAGCGATCTCGACTAAACGTTGTTTCCCGTAGGGCAAACTGCCCGTCAATCGCTGCGCCTCTTGCTCCAGTTTAAGCGAACTGAGTAACGCCATCGCCTCTTCTATCGCCAAGGTTTGTTGCGAAACGGTTTTATACCAGACCCGACTATTCCCCTGACGCTCGCAAATTACCAGGACGACGGATTCCAGCACGGTCAATCCCGCAAACAAAGTATTGATCTGAAAAGTCCGTGTCATACCGCGTTTGACGCGCTGATGTTGCGGCAAGCTAGTGATATCTTGTCCGTCTAAAAATACTTGTCCACCAGAGGGCGCGATACTCCCCGTGAGCAAATTGATGAAGGTTGTTTTGCCAGCGCCATTCGGACCAATTAAGGCGTGCCTGCTACCTTTAGTAAATGATAGCGAAATATCGGTGTTTGCTTTAAAAGTACCCCAGGCCTTGGACAAGCCTTGGGTACGCAATGCAATCTGATTACTTTCTGGCTTAATATTAGACTTTGGATCAGGCATAGCATCAGCGCTGTTGCGATCAACCATCAAATGAGTAGCGCTCATAAGCTCTCTCCTTTTGATTTGGCTGATCTCAATTTTGACATCAGATAATCCCGCATTTTATAGAGCCCGCCGAGCAATCCACCACGCGCAAACAGAACAATAAATATCAGCAATAATCCTATCCAGAATTGCCAATAAGCCGGATTTTGTGCAGAGATAAAATCTTGCGCCAGCATGTACACCGCTGCACCGATCAAGCCGCCATACAAGCGCCCTGTCCCGCCCAATACCAGCAAAATTAAAATCTCTGCCGAGCGCGGAAAACCCAAACTATCCAGTCCGACAAACTGCGTCGTCTGCGCCAGCAAGGCGCCAGCAACACCGGCGACAGCTGCGCTAATGGTGAAAATAGTGATCAGTTGACGTTGCACATTGGCACCGATTGCAGGCATACGCTTGCCACCTTCCCGGATACCACGCAAGCTCAGACCAAACGGAGAATTCACCAGCCGACGCAAAATCACAAATAAAATAAACAGGATAATCAAGCTATACCAGTACGCCGTATTTCCATACAAATCAAATTCAAAACCAAACACCTTGCCGACCATCATGCCGGACAAACCATCCACACCGCCGGTAATAAAGGCCATTTTATTCGCCGCCTCGAACAGCATCAGACCAATGCCCAGCGTGACCATTAAGCGCGTTAAATCCTGACCGCGCACAACCAAAAAGCTCGCACAAAAACCAAACACGGCAGCCACCATGGCGGCAATCAATAAGCCACTTAAAGGTTCGTACCAACCATGCACAGATAACAGTCCTGCAGTGTAAGCACCCAGACCAAAAAAAGCGGCGTGACCGAGCGAGACGATACCCGCATAACCCAGCATCAGATCGAGCGAGACGGCAAACAAACCGACGATCAAAATCTGGCTGCCCAATACCAGATAATTTGGAAAAATGAAAAACGCGGCAACGGGCAAAATCCAAAATACTATTTCCAATTTAGTCCAACGTCCCGTAGGCAAGCTAGCGAGCTTACTGGTTTGATATCGTGGCGTAGTCATGACTTTTTCCCCATCAAACCAGATGGGTACGCAATCAGTAATACGACCATCAAACCGTAAATCACAAATGCGCCAACCGAAGGCACATAGTATTTTCCAGCGACATCAAAAATGCCGAGTATCAATGCGGCAATCAAAGTGCCCTTGATGCTTCCTGCACCACCGACTGCGACTACGAGTAAAAAATACACCATATATTTGATCGGAAAAGTAGGATCTAATCCCAGCAAATCGATCCCTAAACCACCACCCAAACCCGCTAAGCCAGAGCCCAGTGCAAAGGTCAGCGAAAATACCCGACTGACATGAATCCCCAAACCCGCCGACGCCAGACTGTTATCTACCGAGGCGCGGATTTGTGCACCGAAGCGAGTACGCTCTATCAAATATGCCAAGGCTGACGTAACCACAATCACGACCGCTATCAAAAATACACGGTAGGCGCCGACATCCAATCCCATCAAATTGATTTGCCCGCGCAGCCACTCTGGCAACAGCACAGGCTGCTGCGTCGGCCCCCAGATATAGGTCGCACCAGCCACTGCCACGAACGTTAATCCAATCGAAAACAAGACCTGATCCAGATGACTGGATTTATATAGACGACGGTACAAAACTCGCTCCAGCACTAATCCGGCAAGAGCACTGAGAAAAAAAGCAATCGGCAGCGATAATAAAAAAGGCAGTCCGAGACGGTTCATCACGACCACGCAGACATAGCCGCCCAGCATCGCAAACGCCCCATGTGCGAGATTGATAAAGTTCATCAATCCCATCGTCACAGACAAACCAACGCTGATTAAAAATAGCAAAGCGCCGTAGGCGATACCGTCGAATAAAACACCCGCAAGATTGCCTAGCATGGGCACCGCCGTAGTCCGGTGCGCAAATGGGAATGCGTCATTTTGTCTCCTTGAATTTTTTCAATTATTTTTTATGTGCTCGTTCTTACGAATAGCCTAGGCAACTTTACAAATACTGCACTTCAACTCCCCCGCCTTTGCCGCTAAGTGGAGAGGGTGATTGAGATAACTGAACATCCTAAATCACTCACGCCCGGTTGCTCAGTTCCAGCGATTATCCCGCTCACGGAAGCAAGGTTCGATTCAATCAAATCTATATACTACCTATAAGTATTTTTTAATGTCCAATGATTATTTAGACGATACTACTTATTTTTACTCATACTCCCCCTTTTTTTATAATCAGAGGCATAGATCAAACCCGCTCGATAATGATGGCAATACCCTGCCCTACACCAATACACATCGTACAAAGTGCATAGCGACCACGGGTACGATGGAGTTGGTACATGGCAGTAGTGACCAGACGAGCACCACTCATGCCAAGTGGATGACCAAGCGCAATTGCACCGCCGTTGGGGTTGACGCGCGGGTCGTCGTCTTGCAAACCCAGTTGCCGCATCACAGCCAGACCTTGCGCTGCAAAAGCCTCATTGAGTTCAATCACATCCATCTGCGCCAGGGTCAATCCAGTTTGAGCCAGCAGTTTTTCTACCGCGGGAAAAGGTCCTATGCCCATCACACGCGGTGCCACGCCCGCAGTCGCCATCCCGACGATGCGAGCTTTGGGGCTAAGTCCATGGCGTTGTGCAGCATCTGCTGATGCCAGCAGCAAAGCACATGCACCATCATTGACACCCGAAGCATTGCCTGCGGTGACGGTGCCATCGGCACGCACGACGCCTTTGAGTTTGCTGAGCGACTCTATGCTGGTGACGCGCGGATGTTCGTCCTTGCTAATGATGACGGGCTCACCTTTTTTCTGGGCGATTGTTACTGGCGTAATTTCTTCTGCCAACAAGCCATTGGCTTGTGCTGCAGCTGCTTTTACCTGGCTGGCTAGGGCAAATAAATCCTGATCGGCACGGCTGATGTTGTAATCGGTCGCAACGTTTTCTGCAGTCTCTGGCATGGCATCAACGCCGTATTGCGCTTTCATTTGCGGATTGATAAAGCGCCAGCCTATCGTGGTATCAAAGATGGTCGCGCCACGTCCGAAAGCGCTATCCGACTTGCCCATGACAAACGGTGCGCGGGTCATCGATTCCACACCACCGGCGATCACCAGATCAAGTTCGCCCGACTTAATGCCACGCGCTGCAGTGCCCACCGCGTCCATGCCAGAACCGCATAAGCGGTTAATGGTGGCGCCTGGCACCGTCAGCGGCAAACCCGCTAATAATGCAGACATGCGTGCGACGTTGCGGTTATCTTCCCCTGCCTGATTGGCGCAACCAAAGATCACTTCTTGCACGGCAGCCCAATCGACTTGCGGCTGCCGCTGCATGAGTGCGCGTAGCGGGATCGCGCCCAGATCATCAGCACGGACATCTTTTAAATCACCGGCATAACGACCGATTGGTGTACGGATTGCATCGCAGATGTAAGCAGTCATAGTATTCGTCTCTTCGTTTTTTTTAAATTTTGTAGAATTTGTTTAATGCGGATTTTCTCAACTCAAACTCGATTGAAACTCGATTGAAACTCAATTGAAACTACAGCAATGCCAGCGTCAACGTTGCACCCGTTCTGGCTTGCAACGCCTCAAACGATAAACCAGGCACCATCTCCCTAATTAATAATCCTTGCGGACTCACCTCCATTACCGCCAGATCAGTGTAAATTCTGGCCACGCAGGCAATGCCCGTTAGCGGATAAGAACATTCAGCAACGACCTTGCTCTCACCGGTTTTGGTTTGATGCTCCATCATCACAAACACTTGCTTGGCACCGACAGCTAAATCCATCGCACCGCCCACCGCCGGAATCGCATCAGGCGCGCCGGTATGCCAGTTCGCTAAATCCCCTTTTGCTGAAACTTGAAAACCACCGAGGACACAAATATCCAGATGACCACCACGCATCATCCCGAAGGAATCTGCATGATGAAAAAAAGCGCCTCCGTCAAGTAAAGTGACGGGCTGTTTTCCGGCATTGATTAAATCCTCGTCTTCTTCGCCGGCTGGTGGCGTAGGTCCCATGCCGAGCAAACCGTTCTCGCTGTGTAAAATAATTTCGCGCTCTTTGGGTAAATAATTGCTAACCATGGTCGGCAAACCTATTCCCAAATTCACATAAGCGCCTTCAGGAATATCCTGCGCGACACGCGCTGCGATTTGCTGACGTGTCAGCGGCTTAAACGGAGCCTCGCTAGTCCCGGCTGTCGGATTGATGTCGCTACTCATGCGCGTGCTCCAGTATTTACAGCGTCCGTTATTGCAGCTTCCTTAGTTGCAGATTCCGTAGTTTTCCTCACTGCCAGTACCCGCTGAACAAAAATACCCGGCGTGATGATGTGCTCCGGATCAAGCTCGCCCAATGCGACAATCTCATCCACTTGCACCACGGTACATTTGGCGGCAGTCGCCATGATTGGGCCAAAATTACGGCCAGTTTTGCGATACACCAGATTGCCCCAACGATCCGCACGTAAGGCCTTGATCAATGCGAAGTCGGCATGGATGGGACTTTCTAGCACATAGTGTTTGCCATTGATGAGGCGAGTTTCTTTACCCTCTGCCAGCAAGGTGCCGTAACCCGTCGGAGAAAAAAATCCGCCAATACCGGCACCGGCGGCACGGATGCGCTCAGCCAGATTGCCTTGCGGCGTCAGTTCCAGCTCCACTTCACCAGCTCGGTATAAGGCATCAAAGACATAGGAATCTGCTTGACGTGGAAAAGAGCAAATAATTTTGCGTACCCGCTTCGCTTTTAACAGTGCCGCCAGTCCCTGATCGCCGCTACCTGCGTTGTTGCTGACGATGGTCAGGTCGCGTGCACCTTGCTCGATCAAGGCGTCTACCAGAATGGCCGGCAATCCTGCATTACCAAATCCACCGATCATGATCGTCGCGCCGTCGCTGACACCAGCCAGGGCATGCGCGCTCGAATCGACTATTTTGTTAATCAATTACGTCTCCTTCTCTGCGTTTGATCCACGTTGGATCGCCGCTTATGGGAATAATATTTTTTCGTGTGACGACTATATCAACTGCCAGAATCTAAGACTCAGGTCCATGACGATATCTGTAACGATATTTAAGCTAAATCAATAAATTTGACGCCTGACGCATTAGAAATTACAGTAGCGTCAAATAGATTATTGTTCGCCTATCGCACATATGGCTGTTGATAGAACCGTTTTAGTGTAGACAGCGCGCTATGCGACCGTCAACATAGCGTGATTGATTCTGTGCGATCGCCGCACAAAAAGCCCTTAGCCACACTCACTCCGATCGTAGAAAAGCTATGTCATCTCTATCGCAATCTGCCCCGCTACCTCATACCATCAGCATCTCGGATGAGATCGACGAAATGACGGGCGACCCTAATTTTATGTCTTCGCTGGCACGCGGAATTGCGGTACTACGCGCATTTAGCAACCAGCACCGGACGTTGACGATTTCTCAAATCAGCCACAAGACGGGTATTTCGCGTGCGGCAGTCAGACGTTGTTTGTACACATTAAAAATGTTAGGTTATGCCGATGCGGAGGGTAATAATTTTCGGCTGACACCCAAGGCGCTGACGCTGGGATATTCTTATTTATCGTCAACACCTTTAGCCACGTCGGCACAACCTTGCCTGAATCAGATCAGCCGTCAATTCAATGAGTCATGTTCACTTGCGGTCCTTGATAGTAATGAAGTTTTATACGTCTGCCGCTCCGCGACTTCACGCATTATGTCGGTGGCGCTAAACGTCGGCAGCCGCCTGCCCGCCTATTGCACATCCTTGGGTCGGGTGATACTGGCGCATATGCCAGAGGCAGCGCTGGAACAGTATTTTAAAAACGTTACGCTGCGTGCTTTTACCGACAACACGGTGGTATCGCAGAACGGATTGATGGATATTTTTGCGGGTATCCGCGAATCTGGTTATGCGGTGGTGGAAGAAGAACTGGAAGTCGGCTTACGATCAATTGCGGTGCCAGTCAGAGGCGCATCGGGCAACATCACAGCGGCGCTCAACATCAGCGCACAAGCCACTCGCGTCAGCAGCAAGCGCATGCGGGAAGATTTTTTAACAACGCTACAAAGCGGCGCAATAGAATTGTCGGCAATGCTGCCATGACTTTAACGACTAAAATATACTCATAACGAGTATATTTTAGTCGTCCATATATTACCTGGACAATTTGGGGTTTTTATAAAAATAAATGGGGAGTATATGGAATTAAATCTAAGGAAAGCCGAGTAATCGTGATTCTTTTTTATGCAAGTCCTATGATAGTCACCTCGTGCAATCTGCTGTCTCAATAGCATCCACTCAACTAATTATTCATCATGCATATTCTTGATACGACACGACTACGATTACGGACAATTACTTTGGATGACGCCGCGTTTTATCTGCAACTGGTCAACGAGCCTGCTTACCTTGCCAACATCGGCGATAAGGGAATACGCACGATAGAAGACGCGATTGATTCGATCAAAAAAGGTCCTATCGATATGCAAGAACGCTTAGGCTTTAGCTTGTATATCGTGGAATCCAAACAAGACAACATCGCTATCGGCATGTGCGGATTAATCAAACGCGATGGCCTGGATGATGTGGATATTGGGTATGGATTTTTGTCTGCTTACACAGGCCAAGGTTTAGCAAGCGAAGCCGCAACCGCAGTCGTCAACTATGCGCGCGCAACGATAGGATTACCTCGGCTAGTGGCGATCACTGCACCGGAGAATGCGATCTCTTCACGCGTGTTAGAAAAGATCGGCTTTACCTATGAAAAAATCATTACCTTGACGCGCAATGGCAAGACGGAAGAAAGTAAATTTTTTACTTACGACTTTGCGTAAACTATATAAAAAAAACGGCACATCAGTTTTAGTGACTGATGTGCCGTTTTCTTACTCGCTTTTACCTCTACAATCAATCTCGTCTTATAAAAACCGATCCAGAATTTTGCGGCTGTGTTTATCAATCTCAAACATGTCGCGGATCAAAAAATGTATACCGTGATTATCTGAAATCAGCAAGGAAGTGCGTCCAATGCGACGGATATCCTCTTCACCTTTTAAGACAAATGAGGTGTCGCCACGATCTGTTTTTACTTCCCAAGTGCAAGGTGTAGCATAGCTAGTGATGCCAACGATACGTTTTATCTCAGGCATAAATTCGCGCCCCTGCAGCTCATCACTGACCAGCTTGCGCTCATTCTCTGCCAGGTCGCTGAGCTTATCGATCCATGCCACCTCCTGGCCATCTTGCAGTACCAGAGAGATCCCTTCGTCCGGTGTCTGAATAGGGAAAGCACGTACCGGACTGACATGCTCGTGTACCTCGCCGCTGGCATTGATCAACACCAGATGGCCGAAACTATTGCGACTCAGTTGAAATCTCGGGTTTAATGTAGCGGTCATCTTATTCTCCCCCACCCAAATTAGCATTGCGCGCCTGCGCCTCATACAAACGGAAGTAGGCTCCCTCGCGTGCCATCAGATCGTCGTGACTACCAACCTCTACTACTTGCCCGCGATCCAGCACCACCAGCCTGTCAGCCTTATGTAAGGTCGATAAGCGATGGGCAATCGCAATCGTGGTACGACCTTTGACCAGATTATCCAGGGCTTTCTGAATCTCTTTTTCTGTCTCAGAATCGACTGATGAGGTGGCCTCATCCATGATCAGAATACGTGGGTCAATCAACAGTGCACGCGCGATAGAAATCCGCTGACGTTCACCGCCTGACAATCCTTGTCCACGCTCGCCGACCATCGAATCATAGCCCTGAGGCAAGCGCAAAATAAACTCATGCGCGTGGGCAGCACGAGCTGCGGCAATGATATCGGCACGACTAGCATCCGGCTTACCGTAAGCAATATTGTCCGCAATCGTGCCGAAAAACAAGAATGGTTCTTGCAAAACCAAACCAATATTCTGACGGTAATCGGACACGGCAAAAGAACGGATATCAACGCCATCGAGCAAAATCGCCCCTTCGGACACATCATAGAAACGACAGATCAGATTGACCAAAGTACTCTTACCAGAGCCGCTGTGACCAACCAGGCCGATCATTTCGCCCGGTTTGATGGTTAAATTAATCCCACGGTTAACAGCACGGTTACCGTAGCGGAAACCGACTTCACGCAATTCAATCTGACCTTTGACTTCGTTCACTTTTACCGGATGCTGCGGATCGGGTACGCTGGACACATGATCCAGAATATCGAAAATACGTTTTGCGGCCGACGCTGATTTTTGGGTCACTGAAACGATGCGGCTCATAGAATCAATACGACCATAAAAATTACCGATAAACGCGACTGCGGCAACCAGAGAGCCTACCGTAATTTCGTTATGCGATACCTGCCAGATACCAAAAGCCCACACCACAAGAATCCCCAGATCGGTCAAAAAAGAGACCGTCGGAGAGAACAGCGACCATACTTTATTCAGCTTATCGTTGACTGCTAAATTATGTTTATTCGCCTCGCGGAAACGTGTTGCCTCGCGGGTCTCTTGCGCAAAGGCCTTGACCACACGGATACCCGGAATTGTGTCGGCCAGGACATTAGTTACTTCGCCCCAGACACGGTCAATTTTTTCAAAACCGGTACGTAATTTATCGCGTACCAGATGAATCATCCAGGCAATGATAGGCAACGGTAGCAAGGTGACTAAAGCCAGCTTGGTATTGATTTGCAATAAGGCGACTACGGTCATTAAAAACATCAATACGTCTGTAGCAAAATCAAGTAAGTGTAAAGATAAGTAAACGCAAATACGATCACTCTCACTACCAACACGCGACATCAGATCGCCGGTACGTTTTCCGCCGAAATACTCCAATGATAATTTCAATAAATGTTGATATGTCGTGGTGCGCAAGTCCGCACCGATACGCTCAGATACCAAGGCGAGAATATAGGTTTTACCCCAGCTAAGTAGCCAGGCAATGACCGCAGAACCTAACAAACCACCGATATACAAAGTCACCAGATGGGGATCAACATGTTGTCCGTTCTGGTAGGGAATCAACACTTCATCTGTCAGCGGCTTTGTCAGGTAACGCGGAATCATATGCGCTGCCGTGCCCATCAGCATTAAGCTAAAGCCCGCTAACAATTGCCAGCGATATGGTTGTGCAAAACGCCATAGACGGAACAAGGTCCAGGTTGATGGCGGGGTATAAATTACTTTGGTACAGATCGGACATTCTTCCTGATCTGCTTCTAGCGGTGCTTTGCAGCTTGGACAGGTATTTTTTTCTTCATGTTGGACTGGCAAACCAGTCACATGACTTTGCAATTGCTCTTTAAAGTGATCCAGCAAACGGATCATCAATAAATTCTGACCCAAGGTAAAACGCCAGCTAGCCAGCCGGGCGTTATCATCAAATAATTCCAGATGTCCGACACCAGCATGGTCGTGGTGCTGGAGCCGTAGATTTTTGGCATAAAACCATTCTTGCCACGTCGTTTCTCCCGGCGCCCGCGCAAGTAGCCGGCGGTCGGTAACGACCAACATACCTTTTACAAAGCGAAGTCCGGCATCTAGGTCAACCTCGACTGCACTTAAAACGTTTTCCCCAGTGGATAACTGTTTTGCGATTTCAGAGCGCCAATGCTCTGGCAGTGCACTAAAAACATGGTCGAAGCTTAATTGTTGTGTTGTCATCGTTTGACCGGTCCCGATTTATCGTCAGGAATAAATATAAAAAAGATAAATTATTTGAGTGATCATTGAACCACCGGGATGCAGATAATCTGCAAATTTCGATACGGCTCAATAAAACTTTGAATAAATAAGGTGAGAAGCCTGAAATGGTAGCAATAGTGACTAAGTCAACATATCACTACAGCATTAATTTACGGTATTCTATCGGAAGAAAAAAAACAGACCAAGAAGGTTTGAGATAAGTTCTTAATTTGTAATTTCATTTAGTCATCTAATTTAGTGACCTAGGACTTACGCAAAACTATCCCGGCAAATTTTACTGGCAGATTGTGCCAGCAAGTTATAGCGACGAAGACAGCACTTTAACTTTAGTCCCTAACACCTTGCCTGGTGTGAACGGAAGCTGCAACGTAGTTGGGAATGTTTTGCGTAAGTCCTAATAGACTAAAAAATACACGCTAACACTGTTTATCCACCGTAAGACGTCGTAAAAAAAGCGTCCGAAAGATTTAAAAGCAGACTTAGCTCTGCTATCAAGAAATTAAATACATGATAACGAAGAAGAAAGACATTGAAATTCTCCGTGTAACTCATTTACGCGGACCTAATATCTGGACCTATCGCCCTGTAATTGAAGCGTGGTTAGATATTGGTGCGCTAGAAGATTTCCCCTCCAATACTTTACCCGGCTTATACGAGCGTCTGACAACCTGGTTGCCTGGCCTTACTGTGCATCGTTGCAGCGTCGGTGAGACCGGTGGCTTTTTGGAGCGTCTGCGCGAAGGCACATGGTCTGGTCATATTCTGGAACACGTTGTGCTTGAATTGCAAAATCTGGCTGGCATGCGAACTGGTTTCGGTCAAACCCGGTCGACTAATCAAGTTGGTGTTTACAAAATGGCATTCCGCACCCGCCAGGAACAAGTTGGCCGTGCGGCTTTAGCACTAGGTCGGGATTTGTTGATGGCTGCCATTGAAGACACGCAATTTGATCTTGAGGCAAAATTAGTGCCCTTGCGTGAAATGGTGGACGATCTGTGTTTAGGTCCCTCCACCGCACATATCGTAGATGCCGCAACAGATCGCAGGATTCCATCGATACGTCTGACCGATGGCAATTTGGTGCAATTGGGTTATGGCGCAGCGCAACGTCGCATCTGGACTGCCGAAACAGACCGTACCAGCGCAATTGCTGAGAGCATCGCCAGCGATAAAGATTTGACCAAAACATTATTGCAATCTTGTGGTGTACCAGTACCTGAAGGTAGCTTGGTAAAAAGTGCCGAAGAGGCATGGGAAGCTGCTGAAGATATCGGTGTACCAGTCGTGGTCAAGCCTTATGATGGCAATCATGGTCGCGGTGTTTCACTCAATCTAATGACGGAGGCCGATGTTCATGCGGCATATCACTTAGCCGCACGCAAAGGCGACAGCGAGAGCGTGATCGTAGAGCGCTTCGTCACCGGGAATGAGCATCGTTTGTTAATCGTTGGTAAGCGCCTGGTGGCTGCCGCCAAAGGTGAAGCCTTATGGGTAGTTGGTAATGGCACTTCGAATATTATTCAATTGGTTGATGATCAGATCAATACCGATCCCCGTCGTGGCACGGGCGAAGACTCTCCTCTCAATGCTTTAGCACCAGAAAAAGGTGCTGAAATTATTTTGGAATTGGAACGCCAGGGTTTAACGGCATATTCCATTCCACTCGATGGCCAAAAAGTTTTAATCCAGCCGAACGGTAATGTTGCTTTTGATGTGACTGATGAAGTCCATCCCTCTATCGCAGAAGCCGCCGCACTCGCGACCCGGATTGTCGGTCTGGATATTGCAGGTGTTGATCTGGTTGCAGAAGATATTTCCCGCCCTCTGGAAGAACAACGCGGTGCAATTATTGAAGTCAATGCCAGCCCGGGATTGCTGGCACATCTGAAACCTGCTGAAGGCAAAGCACGTCCGGTCGGGACCGCGATTATCGCTAATTTATTTGCTGCAGAAGAAAGCGGCCGTATCCCCGTTATCGGTGTGGCAGGCACTCGCGGCACGAGTTTGATCGCGCGCTTAATTGCCAGCGTCGTGCATGTCAGCGGCAAGCACACTGGTGTAGCCTGCTCTCAGGGCTTGTACCTGGATCAGCGACAAGTTGTTAGCACTGATTGTATTAAGTGGGAAGCCAGTCAGCGGCTATTGCTAAATCGTTCTCTGGAAACCGCTGTCTTTGAAACTAATGCCCGTATGATTTTGGCTGAAGGCCTAGCCTACGATAAATGTCAGGTCGCTGTGGTGACTGATATGGATGGTCATGCAGAACTTGGTGAATTTTATATCGATGAAGCAGACCAGATGTTTAAGGTAATGCGTACCCAAGTAGATGTGGTATTGCCGGATGGTGTGGCTGTATTAAATGCAGCAGATTCGCAAGTGGTAGAACTGGCTGAATTATGTGATGGCAAAGTGATTTTTTATGGTCTGAATGACGCGCTTGAGGCCATCGTACAGCATCGTGCTAAAAACGAACGCGCAGTTTTCTTACGTGACAACCACATCATTTTGGCGGAAGGTACAGAAGAAACTAGCTTGCTCTCATTGAGCACTTTAAAACCGATTAAAGCAGCCCAGCCAGAAGTCGTGATGGCAGCCGTAGCGGCTGCCTGGGCTTTAGAAATTTCGCCAGATTTAATCGTCGCGGGATTACGTACCTTTGATTCCAGTCCCAAGAAAGCACGCTATTGAGCAGGCTACTAAGTACGCTGCTAAGTGCAAACCAAGTAAGAAACTAAGTACGCAGCTAAATTAGCGCAAGATTAAAAAATAAAATCGCTGTAATTACATATTGGCACCGCCATCAAGATAGGACGAAGGTTTATGGAAGTATCACGCATACGAGCGCTACGCGGCCCCAATCTCTGGAGCCACCACACTGCGGTTGAGGCCATAGTGGGTTGCAGCACTGCTGAACTCTCGATTGATGAACTGAATGGATTTGAAGTACGACTGCGCGCCCGTTTCCCAGAAATCAGTCCACTACAACCGACCGGCCACAATGACACTATCCCGATGGCGCATGTGCTGGAACTGGCCGCGCTGGGCTTACAAGCACAAGCAGGTTGTCCGGTCACTTTTAGCCGTACCACACAGACGCTGGAAGCCGGAATTTTTCAAGTTGTTGTGGAATATTCGGAAGAAGCCGTCGGCCGCCTGGCATTAGAATTAGCCGAACAATTATGCAAAGCAGCGCAAGAAGATACACCGTTCGACCTGGGTAGCGCACTGCTACAACTAAGAGATTTAGATGAAGATGTCAGGCTAGGTCCGTCCACTGGTTCGATCGTGCAAGCGGCCGTAGATAGGAATATTCCCTACCGTCGCCTGACTAACGGCAGTCTGGTTTTATTCGGCTGGGGTAGCCGCCAGCGTAAAATTCAAGCCGCCGAAATGGATGGCACCAGCGCGATTGCAGAGGCGATTGCACAAGATAAAGAACTGACTAAAAAACTTCTTGATGCAGCAGGCGTGCCGGTTCCACTAGGACGTACAGCACTGGATGTGGACGATGCCTGGGCAATTGCCTGCGAGATCGGCTTGCCCGTCGTCGTTAAACCCAAAGATGGCAATCAGGGCAAAGGCGTTACCGTCAACGTCACTACCCGTGCGCAATTAGAGGCAGGCTATCAGGCAGCGGCTGAATTCCGCGACGATATTTTAGTTGAGCGTTATTTACCGGGCCATGATTTCCGCTTGTTGGTGATCGGCGACAAACTCATCGCTGCAGCGCGCCGTGATCCGCCGCATGTCGTCGGCGACGGTACGCATTCAGTGCGTGAATTAGTCGAACAAGTGAATAAAGATCCGCGTCGCGGCAGTGGTCACGCAACCTCGCTGACCAAAATACGCTTTGACGATATCGCACTGGCAAGTCTGGCAAAACAGGATTTGGTAGCGGACTCCATACCCGCTAAAGGTCAGCGCGTGATCTTACGTAATAACGCGAACTTGTCGACCGGTGGCTCAGCAACTGATGTCACTGATGATGTCCACCCAGAAGTTGCAGCACGCGCTATCGTCGCAGCCCAAATGGTTGGCCTGGATATCTGCGGTGTCGATCTAGTCTGCGATAGCGTCTTAAAACCGATCGAAGAGCAAAATGGTGGCATTGTAGAAGTCAACGCAGCCCCGGGTTTGCGTATGCATCTGTCCCCGTCCTTCGGCAAAGGTCGTCCTGTTGGCGAAGCGATTATTTCTGCCATGTTTGAAGATGGCGATGATGGACGTATTCCTGTCGTCGCGGTGACTGGCACCAACGGCAAGACAACTACCGTGCGGCTCATAGCGCATTTGCTAACTACTAGCGGCTTGCGGACTGGCATGACCAATACCGATGGCGTCTATATTGAAGGCCGTCGTATCGACAGCGGCGATTGCAGCGGACCACGTAGCGCCCGTAATGTGTTGCTGCATCCGGATGTCGATGCCGCCGTGTTTGAAACAGCACGTGGCGGCATCTTACGTGAGGGGCTCGCCTTTGATCGCTGCCAGGTGGCTGTCGTCACCAATGTTGGCTCTGGTGATCATCTGGGTTTGAACTACATCACCACCGTAGAAGATCTGGCTGTTTTAAAACGAGTGATCGTACAAAACGTCGCAGACAGTGGTGTTGCGGTGTTAAACGCAGCCGACCCTATCGTCGTCAGTATGGCTGTCAATTGCACTGGCTCTGTCACGTTTTTTGCAGCCGACAACCAACATCCAGTGATGGCTACGCATAAAGCGCAAGGGCATCGCGTCGTGTACGTTGATGGCAATAAGCTAATCGCTGCCGAAGGCAAAACTAAACACGAAGTTCTGTTAGCGGATATTCCTATCACCCGCAACGGCGCTATCGGCTTCCAGGTAGAAAACGTGATGGCGTCGGTCGCTGCAGCATGGGGCGTTGGAATTAGTTGGGATGCAATTCGCGCAGGCTTAAAATCCTTCGCCAATGAGAGCGACAATGCACCGGGGCGCTTCAACATGTTCAACTATCGCGGTGCAACCTTGATTGCCGATTATGGCCACAATCCAGATGCAATTCTGGCGCTGGTCCGTGCAGTAGAAAGCATCCCGGCTAAACGCCGCTCGGTCGTCATCAGCGGCGCAGGTGACAGACGCGATCAGGACATTCGCCAGCAAACCGAGATTTTGGGTGATGCCTTCGACGACGTCGTGCTATATCAGGATCAATGCCAACGTGGTCGCGCAGATGGTGAAGTCGTTGCTCTGCTACGTACAGGATTAGCCAATGCCAACCGCACCAAAGTCATCGACGAAATCAACGGTGAATTTCTAGCAATCGACACAGCGATGGCACGTTTATCAGAAGGCGATTTATGTCTGATTTTAATTGATCAGGTTGAAGAAGCTTTAGCACACATTGCTAAACGGATCGCAGAGGGATAAAAATTAAAATAGAAGAGTCCAATATAAACAAGCCTCGCAGGCCATTTTTCTTCTAAGAGCCTTTGTTTATATGGATACTCTATTCTGATATTTTTTAATTTGATAGAAGATTATTAAAAAGCGGATACGACCTTCATCGTATCCGCTTTTTTGTTTGCTAATTCAAGCAACTGTCACAACTACTCGTAATCACTCACAGGCACGCAAGAGCAAAACAAATTACGATCGCCGTAGACGTTATCTGCACGCCCTACCGGTGGCCAGTATTTTTGTTTGCGTAACGATGCAACTGGGAAGGCTGCGACTTCACGACCATAAGCATGCGTCCAATCATTGGCAACCAATACCTGTGCGGTATGTGGTGCATTTTTGAGTGGATTGTCTTTGGCATCATATTCGCCGCTCGCAACTTTGGCGATCTCTTCACGGATCGTAATCATGGCGTCGATGAAGCGATCCAGTTCTGCTTGTGATTCACTCTCGGTTGGCTCAATCATCAGCGTACCAGGTACTGGGAAGCTCATAGTCGGTGCGTGGAAACCAAAATCGATCAAGCGTTTTGCCACATCTTCATTACTGATGCCGGTTGCATCTGTCAACGGACGCAAATCCAAAATACACTCATGCGCGATCAAACCGTCATGGCCAGAATATAAAACTGGATAATGTGGCGCCAGACGTTTAGCAATATAGTTGGCCGCCAGAATTGCGGTTTCCGTTGCCGCTTTGAGGCCTTCTGATCCCATCATAGCGATGTACATCCATGAGATTGGAAGAATACTCGCAGAGCCAAAGGGTGCTGCACTGACAGCGGAAATACCATCTGCACCGCGAACATAGCCAGTCGATTTTTGATTCGGCAAAAACTTCGCCAGATGAGCACCTACGGCAACCGGACCAACACCTGGACCACCACCACCATGAGGAATACAGAAGGTTTTATGCAAATTGAGATGACTGACATCACCGCCAAACTTGCCCGGTGCAGCAACACCAACCAGCGCATTCATATTCGCACCATCGACATACACTTGACCGCCGTGTGTGTGGACAATGTCGCATAGTTGTTGAATGCCTTCTTCAAACACACCATGCGTGGATGGATAAGTCACCATCGCCGCAGCCAGATTAGCGCTGTGTTTTTCTGCCTTGGCTTTAAGATCCACCAGATCAACGTTACCGTTGTCATCGCAGGCGACGACGACCACTTCCATCCCGACCATGCTGGCGGATGCCGGATTGGTGCCATGTGCAGAGGATGGGATAAGGCAAATATTCCGATGCGCTTCGCCACGTGAGGCGTGGTAGGCCTGAATTACCAGCAGACCTGCGTACTCACCTTGTGAGCCAGCGTTTGGCTGTAACGAGACAGCATCGTAGCCAGTCGCAGCGCACAGCATGGCCTCTAGCTGATCAATCATTTCGCGATAGCCAATGGTCTGGTCATCTGGTGCAAAAGGATGAATGTTAGAGAATTCTGGCCATGTCACCGGAATCATTTCTGAAGTTGCATTCAACTTCATGGTGCAAGAACCCAGCGGTATCATAGTGCGATCTAATGCCAGATCTTTGTCCGCCAGACTACGCAGATAACGCAGCATTTCATGCTCTGCGTGATAGCGATTAAAAGTGGGATGCGTCAAGTAGGTGCTGGTACGAATCAAGGCGGCTGGTAAGGCATCCGACACCGCTGCTTCAGTTGCATCAAAATCAGGGATCACTTTGCCATTAGCAAAAATACCCCACAACGCATCGATATCAGCGCGTGTAGTTGTCTCATCTAAAGAGATACCAACTTGAGTAGCGCTTATTTTACGCAGGTTATAACCTGCTGCTTGCGCTGCCTGATGCACGGCATCTGCATCACTGACTTTGATCGTTAAGGTATCAAAATAAGTCGCATTAGCGATCGTCAAACCGACTTGTTGCAGACCTGATGCAAGTACGCCCGTGAAACGATGTACCCGTTGCGCAATCTGACGCAGTCCGGCCGGGCCATGATAAACCGCATACATCGAAGCAATCACTGCCAGCAATACTTGGGCAGTACAGATGTTCGAGGTGGCTTTTTCACGACGGATATGCTGTTCCCGTGTCTGCAATGCCAGGCGATATGCCTGATTACCTTGCGCATCAATCGTCACGCCAACCAAACGGCCTGGCATGCTACGTTTGAATGCGTCGCGTGTGCCCATATAACCTGCATGCGGACCACCGAAACCAAGCGGAACACCAAAGCGCTGACTGTTACCGACCACGACGTCTGCGCCCCACTCACCTGGTGGCGTGATCAGCGTCAGAGCCAGCAAGTCAGCAGCAGCGATCACCATCGCACCTTTGGCATGCACCGCAGCAGCAAACTCGCGGTAATCACGGATGGCACCATCGACACTCGGGTACTGCAAGAGTACGCCGAAGCAGTCGTTTTCAAGTGCCTCGTTGGCAGTGAAGGTGCGAATCTCTATCCCCAATGGCTTGGCACGGGTTTCGATGATTTCGCGGGTTTGTGGCAGTACGTCATGGGCGACGTAAAACACGTTGGAATTTGATTTTCCTACTCGCTGGATCAGGGTCATCGCCTCAGCCGCAGCAGTACCTTCGTCCAGCATCGATGCATTGGCGATGTCCATGCCTGTCATATCTGTGATGACTTGCTGGAAGTTGATAATCGCTTCTAAACGTCCCTGAGAAATCTCTGGCTGATATGGCGTGTAGGCAGTGTACCAGGCTGGATTTTCAAAAATATTACGCAGAATAACGCCAGGTGTATGCGTGTTGTAATAACCCTGACCAATCAGAGATTTCAATACTTTATTTTTGCTTGCTAAGGACTTTAAGGTCGCCAGCGCTTCTTGCTCGGACTTGGCTTCGGTAAATTGCGCCAGTGGCAGTACATCATGGCGACGGATATTGGCAGGCACGATCGCATCGATCAAGGCAGTACGCGTGGCATAACCCAAAGTTTTGAGCATGGCGGCTTGTTCTGCCTCAGAGGGGCCAATATGTCTGGCGATGAAGGCGTCATGCGCTTCAAGTTGGGTTAAGCTGGTTCTGGTCATAATAGAATTCTAGGATTCAAAAAACGTGAAATAAAAACCGTCAGATGTGCTGTAAAAGCGATAAAGACAAGAGCATCAAATGGCTGGCAAATACTCTCCCGTCAGGACTAAACCGAGGGAGAGAATTCAAATTAACCGATGTTTTTTGCGTATGCGTCAGCATCCATCAAAGCATCGACATCAGCAGAATTACTTGGCTTCATTTTGAACATCCATGAACCGAATGCATCGGTGTTGATTGCTTCTGGCGCATCGGCGACTGCCTGGTTTACTTCAACTACTTCGCCTGACACCGGCGCGTAAATATCGCTTGCTGCTTTAACGGATTCGACCACGGCGCAATCCTTACCCGCAGTCAATGCCTTGCCGACTTTTGGCAAGTCAACAAACACGATATCGCCCAAAGCATCTTGTGCAAAATCAGAGATCCCTACGGCGATCGTACCGTCGGCTTCAACACGCACCCATTCGTGGGAGGCGGTATATTTGAGATTAGCTGGAATTGTCATGGCATGCTCCAAAAAGAAATGATGATGATTGATTTGAAAATTGAAATTAATTTTTGATCTTTGATCTTTGATCTTTGATCTTTGATCTTTAAGACTCAGATAAATATCTGATCATAATTTAAGTGTAATTAGCTATTATGCGACCAATATTTTGCCATTGCGAACAAACGGCAATTTGACGACGGTCGCTGCCAATTGCTTGTCACGGATTAGGACTTGTACCGTATCACCAATCGCCATATCCATCGGTAGGCGTGCCAAGGCAATGGCTTGCTGCATTGAAGGACTGAAGGTACCGCTGGTGATTTCACCCTCGCCATTGGCGGTGATGACTTTTTGATGTGCGCGCAAGATACCGCCTTTTTCACGCAAAATCAGGCCGAGGAATTGCGCTGTTTGTCCCTGCTCTTGCAATGCTTTTTTACCGACAAAATCGCGCTCGCTCACCAGATCGATCGTCCATGCTAATCCGGCATTCAAGGGATTTACAGTATCGTCCATATCTTGTCCGTATAAATTCATACCGGCTTCCAGACGCAACGTGTCACGCGCTCCCAGGCCAGCTGGCTTAACACCTGCGGCGATCAAAGCATCCCAAAATGCGACGACTTTATCTGCAGCGACTGCGATTTCAAATCCGTCCTCTCCGGTGTAACCCGTGCGAGCCACCATGACCTCACCAAACGCGGTGTCAGCAACAATAACGGCGTTAAACGGTTTGATCTCAGCACTGGCAGCTTTGGTTTCTGGCAAAACTTCCCATGCTTTAGCGCGGGCGTTGGGACCTTGTACCGCAACGAGTGCGAAGGCGTTAGCACCATCGCGGCGCTGGGTAATGGTAATGCCGCTATCAGTAGCAAGATTGTGCGCGGACATCCATGCGAGATCTTTTTCAGCAGTACCCGCATTGACGACGAGGCGGAACCAGTTCTCGCTAAAGAAATAGATAATCAGATCATCGACGACCGTGCCTTGTGGCGTCAGCATCGCTGAGTACAGCGCTTTGCCAGGAACTTGTAATTTATCGACATTGTTGGCGACCAGGCTGCGCAAAAAGGAACGAACGTTGTCGCCTTTGAGATCGACCACACACATGTGCGACACATCAAACATGCCGCAATCAGTGCGGACAGCGTGATGTTCTTCGATTTGTGAGCCGTAATTGACTGGCATATCCCAGCCGCCGAAATCAACCATTTTTGCGCCAGCAGCACGATGTGCGGCGTTGAGAGGAGTTGCCTTGAGAGATGTCACTGCTTGCGTCATGAGAGCCTCATTACCAAAATAGAAGGGACGATCCATCACACAGGCGAGCAAGCTCATCCATGCGACAACATCGCAGACCCCTCTGTCCTGATACCTGAGAGATTACGGACTGCGTTTTAACAACAGCAATCCGCGCGCACCTTCGGTGGGTAGTTCGGCTTGAATCTATTTAATATTACTTATGCCGCTACCGCTCTCCAGAGTTTGGGCTGAAAACCCAGCCCCTTGATCAGTCCATTTGCCTGAGAGTTTTTGGGTGTTAGCCCCTTCGGCGGCGGCTTGCAGCTATGTGCATCGATCTAGCTGGCCGCGCTCTCCTAATCAAGTTTAGCGATTATAAGGGCTTGGAAAGCGCTTGAGAGCGTTGACATGTAAATATTTGTGAGCTTGTATTATTGTCTCAAAATTTCTATTTCTACAATGTTGGAGATCATTTACGTTTTATTTTTCTTGATAGCGACATATGGATGCTAATTTATTAATCAGGATTATTGATTGAAAACAATTGTCACAAATAGCTGTAAGTGCGTAAAAACTCATACAAGCGACTATTCATCTGACTACACTGAGATCAAGTATCGTTATTGCTTAACGATGAATTCAATTGTTCGGTGGGAGAATTAGAATGAATGCGGCGCCTTTTCCAAACAACGAAACTCAACGTATAGCATCATTGCGTTCTCTCGACGTTCTCGATACTGAACCGAAAGCAGAGCTAGATGCCTTGGTGAAGGCAGCGTCTTTAGTCTGCGGCGTACCGATATCTCTAATCAGTTTAATCGATACAGAAAGACAATGGTTCAAAGCGAACTTGGGGTTGCCAGGCGTATCTGAAACTCCAAGAGACATTGCTTTTTGCTCGCATGCTATTCTCGAAAACGATATTTTCGAAATTCATGATGCACTACAAGATCAGCGTTTCGCCAATAATCCTCTCGTCACCGACCATCCCGATATCCGATTTTATGCAGGCGCACCAATTACGATAAGTGACGGGAGTCGTGTAGGCACCTTATGTGTCATCGACCGGCGTCCAAATCGTCTAGATGAAAAACAGGTTGAGGTTCTGCGTTGTCTGGCAGATGCAGCCGCTGCAATACTTGAGGGACAACACGACAAACGTGCTTTGATTGCAAAGAGCCAGCGAATCACTAATCTTATTGAAAGTACTCACGTGGGTACATGGGAAAGGAATTTCCAAACCGGAGCAGTACGATATAACGAACGATGGGCTGAAATTACCGGCAGAACATTGCTGGAATTGGAACCATTGACCCCACAGATCTGGCTTGATCTTATACATCCTAGCGACCTGATGGCATGCCAATCAGAATTAGACATCCATTTGGCAAATCTTAGTTCCCGTTATGAGTCTGAAATTCGCTTACGACATAAAAATGGCGATTGGAGATGGGTACTCGATAGCGGTAAAGTTATCAGCTGGACTTCCGATGGCAAACCAGAATGGATGTTGGGTACTTTACTCGACATTACTGATCGCAAACGTCAAGAGGAAAACCTTCGTAAAAGCCAGCTATTTTTAGATCGGACAGGTAAGTTAGCAGGCGTCGGTGGTTGGGAAGTCGATCTTATTACCAACGAGATTTACTGGTCAGACGAAACTTGCCGTATTCATGGCGTTCCAGTTGGTTTTAAACCGACAATGGATCAGGCTATCCAGTTTTATGCACCTGCTGCTCAGCCGATTATTTTGGAAGCAGTACAAAGTGGAATATTGACGGGTAAAGGCTGGGATCTTGAGCTACCTTTCATCCAGGCTGATCAACGTCCGATCTGGGTACGTGCCGTAGGTACCGTCGAATTCGCAGACAAAAAACCGATACGATTAGTGGGTGCATTCCAAGATATTACTGAGAGGATGGAAGAACGCTTAGCATTACAAATTGCGAATGACCGTATAGAGCTAGCAACCGATAGCGGAGCGATCGGCATCTGGGAATACGATCTCACCAATGGCACCGTATTATGGGATGCATGGATGTATCGTTTATTTGGAATGCTGCCTCGCGTTCAGACAGGTACATTTGAAACAGGTACATTTGAAATAAATAGATTTGATTTTTGGAAAAATCAAATCCATCCAGATGATCTGGAAAAAATAGCGCTGACAACTCAATTAGCTATTAGTGGAACAAAACCATTTCAGCTGGAATACAGAGTAATCTGGCCAGACTCCAGCTTGCATCACCTCAAAAGTACTGCGCTAGTTAAATACGATGAACAAGGTAATGCCTTGCGCATGGTCGGTACGGCGATAGATATATCTGTCTCAAAAAAACTGGAAATGGAATTGGCGGAGCAACATGCGTTACTGCACGTCACTCTAAAATCCATTGGTGACGCTGTAATTACTACCGACGCAGAAGGCTATATTAACTGGCTCAATCCAGCAGCAGAACGAATGACGGGGTGGCTCGCCAGCGAGGCACAAAACCGACCGCTAACGCAAGTCTTTCATATCGTCAACGAAGAAACTCGCAAGCCAGCGGCAAATCCTATCACTACCTGTTTAACGCAGGAAAAAATTGTCGGCTTAGCTCACAAAACTGTTCTGATTTCACGTAATGGTTCAGAATTTGGCATCGAAGATTCTGCTGCCCCTATCCGTAATGAACTAGGCGAAATTCTCGGTGTTGTGCTGGTATTCCACGACGTGACAGAGCAACGCCGCTTATCGGGTGAAATGAGTTTTAGAGCTAGCCATGACGTGCTTACAGGCTTGGTCAACCGGATAGAGTTTGAGGTCAGATTACAAAAATTATTAGACTCAGCACGTGCAGATCATAGCCAGCATGCTTTGCTATACATTGACCTTGATCAGTTCAAGTTAGTCAATGATGCTTGCGGCCATGCTGTAGGAGATCAGTTGTTACAACAAGTCTCCAAACTATTGTCAGAAACAGCGCGCACCCGAGATACCCTTGCCAGACTAGGAGGGGACGAATTTGCGATCCTGCTAGAACAATGCTCAACCGATCAGGCGCAACGAGTAGCGCAGCAAATATGTGACCGGATGGACGATTTCCGTTTTATGCATGATGGCAGGCGTTTCCGTATCGGTGCGAGTATCGGACTGGTGCCGGTGGACGATCGCTGGTCATTGACCGAAGCCATTATGCAAGCGGCCGATACCTCTTGTTATGCCGCAAAAGAAGCTGGTCGCAACAGAGTGCATGCTTGGTTTGACACTGATCTTGCCATGCGTGCCCGTCATGGTGAGATGCAATGGACTACACGTATTGAACAAGCGCTTGATGAAGATCGTTTTGTACTCTATGCCCAAAAAATTATTGCACTGAACGATCAATCACCCGGTTTGTATGCAGAGGTGTTGCTGAGAATGCGTGATTTTGATGGTTCATTGATAGGTCCAGGTGCTTTTCTACCTGCTGCAGAGCGTTTCAATCTGGCATCTCGTATCGACAAGTGGGTTCTTAAACAAACCATTACATGGATGAGAAGCTTAGACTCTATCGACCATATCGCAAAAATCAGCGTTAATCTCTCAGGACAATCAGTCGGTGACAGGGCATTTCATCGATGGGCTATTGATGTACTTGCCAATGCCGGGTCGGCGATTTGCGCACGATTATGTTTAGAAATTACAGAGACCGCAGCGGTTACCAATCTGGCTGATGCCGCTTTATTTATTGAACAAATTCATGACATTGGAGTGCGGGTTGCATTAGATGATTTTGGCGCTGGAGCCTCATCATTTGGCTATCTGAAGAAAATGCCTGTCGATTATTTAAAAATCGACGGTCAATTTGTGATGGATATTGTGACCGATCCTCTGGACGAAGCAGCGGTGAAATGTTTTGCCGATGTTGCGAAGGTCATTGGTGTCAAACCGTCGCTGAATTTGTTGATCATCCCGATGTACTTGCGCGATTACGGGAAATTGGTATTGATTTTGCGCAGGGTTATTTGCTTCATAAGCCTGCGCCAATTGATGAACTGGAATTTATCAATATCATTTAAAAGTCAAAAAATAGCCGGCTAATTTGCAGACTATTTTTTGATTTTACAAACTAAATTAATACGAGCGGGAGCTGTCACTCAGATGGAACGGTTTAGCACAAGTCTTACAAATAAATATCCCGCTTGATCTGCTGCATCTGCTGGGTATATCTAAAGTTCCAGCTACGCAACTCCTCCATTCTAAACGCTGATTTTTGTAAAAAGTCGCGTAACTCTTGTCGTTCACGCTCACGTTTGCGATCGTTGTTGGCAGTGTCGTTATTCACAACCCGATTTTTGTCGTCTTGGTCGCGGCGAATGTCTCGTTCGATGCGATCCAGTCTGCGTGCAGCATCTACTCTGCCGTCGTTCAAAGATGCCAAATCATTGTCCACAATGGCAAGTTTTCTGGCGAGGTCTTCATAATCTTGTCCGCTGGTCCAGGCGCGGCGTACTCGATTTTGCATACTTGCCTGACAAACTTCAAATGCCATACGGTTATTGCCACGGCCGAAATTGAAGGCATTGTCAGGGCTACAGTAATTCACGTTTTGAGTAGTCCATGCCTGATTATAAGTGTCACGGGTTTGGGCAATCACAAAGACATTATTGGCTCTGGCGCTACTCATGCGTTCTTCGATTTGATTCGGCTTGCCAAAGCCATCGGTGCTGCCGGCATCGCGCCAATATTGAATCAGTCTTTGCTCCCACTGCTGCACATACTCTGCCTCAGAAAACTTCAAGCCACGGGTTTTGGCGTCAGCACGACGCGTATGCACATCACGTCCTTCGGTCGCATCGCTCCAGCCTAATCTGCGCCAGTACTCAATAATCTCTTTATTCCAGGCTTCTTTATAAGCGTCTTCGCGGACAAATAATCCGCTTACTAATGCCGCCTGCGAGTGTCTTTTTAACTCAGTATCGGGTACTCCGTCATGCGCATCTTGAAAACCAATCTGCGTCCAATACGCATAATTACCATTAGCCCAACCTTGCTGATAGCTGCTTTGATTGAAGCCAATCTGCTGACCGCTGGCGGCACGGTTTTGCTCTTCTTTGGCGGTACGACCGGCTTTACCATCCAGATCTCCCAGGCCATACCAATAGTCGGCGTTACCTTTGATCCAGCCTTGCTGGTAAGCAGTTTTATTTAATGGTGTTTTATTGCTGGTGATTTTTTCTGAACCTACTTGGGTGTCGAAATAATTTATCGCCTGCCCGCTGCGACCATCGTTACTACCCAACTCAGTCCAAAAATGCTGATTGCCCTGCTCCCAGCCAAGCTGATAATTGCTGGCAGATTCTGCCTTGATTTTGTCGCTATCGACGACAGAGCAGAATTTGCGGCGCTCTTCAAAGCGCGGATCAAATCCTTGCGCACCATCTTTGTTACCGATGAAATTCCAATCGCCGGTTTTGCAATCATGCATTTGGCTGATCGTCGTCTGGCACGCCGCCAGCGGCAAAATCAGGAGGAGTGAGAGGACAGCCTTGCGACAAAGTATGAGCATAGAAATTTGTAATTAATTGTAAGAATGTGACTTCAACGCTTGTAACACCTATTTTGTTGACCGTGCTGTCAAAATCATCTACTGCTGACAGGGCGAATGAACACAGATTCAATATACTCCCCATTATTTTTTTATAAAACAGTCGGTTATCCAAATAATCTATGGACAACTAAAATATACTTATCACCAGTATCAATTTTAACAATATCAATCTTTGTGGCGTGACCAACATTAGATCGCTCAGTAATTTACTAGAAACACCTTTCCCTCATCAGCAAGCCAAGCGAAGTCCGGTCAGAGATATTTGCGCAGAAAAACCTGGGCAGCCCCCCCCCTTCGCGCTCTGTTGTAAAAATCATCCTATCAAAATAAAAGTTTGTTTTATAGAAAGTATTCTGCCTATAATCCATTTTCATTTTTCTTGGACAAAACGATATGGCACGCTTATTTAAGTGGTTAGGACGAGGGGTCTTATTCTTGCTATTACTGCTCGTGATTGGCTTTGTACACGTCTGGTATTTCAAGCCGTTAAAAATCGATTGGTTTTATGGACGCGTGATGGCGAGCTTCGCATTGCAGCAGCCGGAGATGTTATCGAGTATGCGGATTTTGCCGGACTGGATGGATTTTTATAGCGACAAGTTAAGCGATGCTTCGCCAGCCGCTGAGCAAAAAATGGCCGATATGGTGAAAGCCGATCTAGAGACTTTGCACCGTTATCAGCGCGACTCATTTGATCGCGACGGCCAATTGTCTTATGACACGATGGACTATTTTTTGCGCATGCAAGATGAGGGTGATCGCTATCGTGATCTGAGTTTCCCCGTAAACCAGATGTTTGGCGTGCAATCGAACTTGCCTAACTTTATGACCGAGGTACATCAGGTCAACTCAGTAGCAGAAGCTAAAAGTTATATCGCTCGTCTGAAAAAATTTCCCATTAAATTTGATCAGGTGCTGGAAGATTTACGACTCAGGGACAGTAAAAATATTATTCCACCTCAATTTATGGTGGAAAAAGTACTGGCACAAATGCAGGGCTTTATCGCCAAACCAGCCAAACAAAATCCGCTGTACATCAACTTTAAAGAGAAGCTGGATAAAATCTCCGCAGATAAAATCGATGCCAGCTCACGTAGTGATTTGCTAGCGCAAGTCGATACGTCGATTACACAGCAGGTATATCCCTCTTATCAAAAATTAATCAGCTATTTCACCGCGCTGCAACCAAAAGCACAAGGCAATTTTGGTGCATGGCATATGCCTGATGGCGATGCCTACTACGCCTGGTGTGTGCGCATGCATACGACGACTGACATGACGCCGCAACAGGTGCATGACTTAGGTCTGGCAGAAGTCGCCCGGATCACCCAAGAAATGGACGCCATCTTAAAAAGCAAAGGCTTGGCAGAAGGTAGCATCGGTGTACGTGTTTTAAAATTATCGCAAGACCCTGAGCAGTTGTATCCCAATACGCCAGAGGGCAAGCAAGCCATGCTCAAAGGCTATCAGGCGATTTTAGACGAGGTGAATAAAGGGCTCGGTAGCGCGTTTGATGTCCGTCCAAAGTTAGGGGTAGAAGTCAAAGCAGTACCGCAATTTGCCGAGGCAACCGCGCCTGGCGCGTATTACAGCGAAGGTGCGTTTGATGGGTCTCGTCCTGGGATTTTTTACGCCAATATGCGCGATACCAAAGAAAATCCTAAGTTCACGATGCGCACCCTGGCTTATCACGAGGGCATACCTGGTCACCACTTCCAGATATCAATTGCACAGGAGTTAAAAGACGTACCGTTTTTCCGGCAAGTCTTACCTTTTACTGCCTATGCAGAAGGCTGGGCATTGTATTCAGAACGCCTGGCTTGGGAAATGGGATTTGAAAAAGATCCTATGGATAACCTGGGTCGCCTGCGCGACGAAATGATGCGTGCCGTACGTCTGGTCGTTGACAGCGGCATCCACTACAAACACTGGACACGCGAACAAGCCATAGACTACATGGCTGACAATACTGGCATGGCCTTGACCGATGTCACCACCGAGATCGAACGCTATATGGTTGATCCGGGACAGGCATTGGCCTACAAAGTCGGCATGCTAAAAATCCTTGCCCTGCGTGAAAAGGCCAAGTTGGCGCTCGGCGATAAATTCGATTTAAAGCAATTCCATAACGAGGTGCTTACCCACGGCGCTTTGCCTTTGGTCGTGCTGGAGCGGGTGATTGATGATTGGATTGCCAAGCGACAAAAAGCTTAAGTCTGGACTAGATAGAAAAATTACTCCCCCTATGTATATTTAAGTTGTCCATATAATCACTGGACAATGAGGCATATTTAAAAAAATATTGGGGGAGTATATTGTATTAATGACAGATTCATTAATACAAATGATGGCCGCTAATGGTCTGTCGCATCGCTTAATTTTGAATTTTCAGCAGATCGATTTCAAATAATTTCGGCCACAATTTTCCAGTGACAAACAGGCGATGGCGCTTACTGTCATAAGCAATACCATTGAGTACTGCATCAGCGGAATTGCTAACGCGTTCGCCAGGTGGCAGCAACCCTTTCAGATTGATCCAGCCGACGACATGGCCTGTTGCCGGATCAATTCGGGCAATCACATCGGTGCCCCAGATATTGGCGAATAGCTCGCCTTCCACCCACTCAAGCTCGTTTAGTCTATCTACGGCGATACCATCGGCCATCACATAAATCCTGCGTTCCTCTTTTAATGTGACTGGATTAAGGATGCGGATAAAAGGTGTGCCGTCGCTCATATACACATGACGCGTATCGCTAGTTAGCCCCCATCCCTCGCCCATGTAAGTAAAGCGTTTTTTTAAGTTAAAGGTTTTAGCGTCGAAGATAAAGCCGACTTGCGACTTCCAGGTCAAACTAATAATTTTCCCATCGATTTCGGTTGATCCCTCGCCAAAAAATTCTGGACTCAAATCTTTCTGCTGTACGATTTTACCGCTGACAAGATCAACTTTTCTTAGCGATGAGTGTCCAGCTAATCCGGTACTTTCATACAAAAAATCGTCTTTATAAAACAAGCCTTCAGTAAAAGCGGATGGATCGTGCGGGTAAGTATTTTTGACGATGTAGCCATACACAGGGATGGCAGCGTGCGCCATATTTCCCGTTAAAAACGCGCTGACTAATAGCCATTTTGCGAAATTCTTCAACATTGAGTCCTTTAATATGATGGCTTGGAGCTTGCCATTAACTATATGCGAATGCTTCAGAGGATTGCACTGAAAAGCGTCGACGAGAACAATACACGGGTGCGGTGACGGGACGCAAGATTGTTGATGCGATTTTGTGTAAGTGTTACAAATATTGCCAATAAATGAGCAAGCTGCAATATCAAAACCTCCGATTGAAACATAAACATCATTAAACGATCGCGTGCGGCGCTCAACATGGTCACTAATTAATTTACCGCATGAGAATTTACTACGCGACAATCTTGTTTAGAAGCATGTCAGCCCCATCTATGATGGCGGTCATTGCTCAGATAATCCGAGCAGACAATTAGATCAAACAATTCGTACAGTCCAGCTTGAAAGCTGACACAATATCGCCAATTCGTCACCATAAAGCTCCTATGACCGCTCCCGCCAGTAACGACGCTGCATCCAAAAGTAGTCTTGCGACACTCAAAGGCTTAGTGCCATTTTTAACTCCTTATCGTCGTCAATTTTTTTTGGCGGGTATTGCTTTAATCATTGCCGCTTGTGCAACGTTGGCGATTCCTTATGCCTTCCGGCAAATGATCGATCTGGGATTTGGCGGTACTGGCACGCGTGGCATCCAACATGTGGACGCGACTTTTCTGGCGCTGTTTGGGGTCGCCTGCGTCTTGGGTGTAGCTACCGCAGCACGATTTTATATGGTGTCCTGGTTGGGGGAGCGGGTTACCGCTGACATCCGCAATGCGGTGTATTCGCATGTAGTTACGCAAAGTCCCGAGTTTTTTGAGACAACTCAGACAGGTGAAGTTTTATCCCGCCTGACGACCGACACAACATTGATTCAGGCAGTTGTTGGCACCAGTATTTCTATGGCACTGCGCAACGCATTATTGTTTATGGGCGGTCTGGTAATGTTATTTATTACTAGCCCAAAACTGTCCTCCATTATCATCGTCACATTGGCAGCGACGGTGCTCCCGATCGTGCTGTTTGGCCGGCGAGTACGCAAATTATCCCGCGATTCTCAAGATCGGATTGCGGATGCCTCTGCTGTCGCGGGTGAAATTTTAAATGCGATGCCGACTGTACAAGCATTCACACACGAACCCATTGAGGCGCGGCGTTTCTCCAGCTCGGTAGAAGATGCTTTTAGTACAGCAATGCGTCGAATACGTGCCCGTTCGTTACTGACGATGGTCGCAATTTTATTGATCTTCGGTGCCATCGTATTTGTCCTGTGGCTGGGAGCGCACTCGGTAATGCGAGGTGAAATGAGCGGTGGCATGCTAGGGCAATTTATCTTGTATGCATCCATCGTTGCTGGCGCAGTCGGCGCTTTGTCTGAAGTAATGGGCGAAGCACAACGCGCCGCCGGTGCTACCGAACGCTTGCTAGAGCTTATGGCAGCACAATCACCAATCCAATCTGCACCGAATCCATTAAAGCTGCCTCCGCGCGCTGCCAATGGGGCTG
Organism: Undibacterium sp. GrIS 1.8; assembly: GCF_040544445.1. NCBI lineage: Bacteria > Pseudomonadati > Pseudomonadota > Betaproteobacteria > Burkholderiales > Oxalobacteraceae > Undibacterium > Undibacterium sp. GrIS 1.8. The sequence goes on from NZ_JBEONQ010000021.1 coordinate 86,564, forward strand.
CTTTATCGTTGACTGACATCGTGTTTCATTATCCGTCACGGCCCAATATGGCGTCGATAGGACATATGTCCTTAGATATCAAACCGGGTGAAACAGTCGCCGTGGTCGGCTCGTCTGGTGCAGGCAAAACCACCTTATTTCAGTTGTTGCTGCGTTTTTATGACCCGCAACAAGGCAAGATCACATTAGATGGCGTGGATATACGTCAGTTAGATCTACATGATTTACGCAATGCAATCGGTATCGTGCCACAAGATACGGTGATTTTTTCTGCCAATGCATTAGAAAATATACGCTATGGCAAAGCGGATGCCAGCGATGCAGAAGTGATCGCTGCAGCTAAAATGGCGGCGGCGCATGAGTTTATTGAACGTCTGCCAGAAGGCTATAACTCCTTCCTTGGTGAGCGTGGTGTGCGCCTGTCTGGTGGTCAACGTCAACGCATCGCGATTGCACGGGCGCTACTTAAAAATCCACCGTTGCTCTTGTTAGATGAGGCCACTAGCGCGCTTGATGCAGAATCAGAGCGCCTGGTTCAAGGTGCGCTGGAAGCAGCAATGCAAGGTCGCACTACCCTGATCATCGCGCATCGGCTAGCAACCGTACAGAGAGCTGATCGTATTATCGTCATGGAGCACGGACATATTGTTGAAACTGGCACCCATAATAGCTTGGTAGCGCAAGGCGGTATTTACGCCAACCTAGCGTCTTTACAATTCAATACATCGACTTAAATATTGGCTTAATTATTAAGCTTAAATAGCTTCTATGAGCTTGGTTAAGGCTCAAGAAGCTATTGTTAGTCACTGCATAAATCAGCTGCATTAAGTAACTGCAACTGACTACAAAGTAAGCCTTTTATCGCAGAATTATCTTGTAACAAGAGTGACATTTTTCTTGACGTCGGAATTGGCACTTGCGTACACTCTCCCGATCCCATCAACATCGTCGATCATGATCGATTAGACAATACACCGCCTATGAAACGTTTCCGACACAGCATCTCCTCTATTCTCGCTTCAGCAATCTTGCTTTGCTTTACGCCTTCAAGCTCCGCCGCAGAAAATGATTTACTCGCATTAACTAGCGTACCTGAGTCAAGCACTCAGCCGATTGGCGTCTTGCGTACCAATGAGGTGGCACCGACAATTAATGTTGCGATAGAAGATAGTGCCGATAAAATTGCTGCAGAGAATCCTGTTGAACTGACAGCGCCAGAAGCCAATTTATGGAATCGGATTCGCAATGGTTATGCAATCCCGGATCTGGATAATCAATTAGTTAGTAATCAGCTTAATTGGTACAGCACTCGTACTGAATACATACAGCGAACCGTGCAGCGCGGTTCACGCTACTTGTATCACGTTGTAGAGGAGCTGGAAAAGCGCGGTATGCCAACTGAACTAGCATTACTTCCATTTATTGAATCAGCCTTTAATCCTCAGGCAATTTCTACTGCCAAAGCATCTGGCATGTGGCAATTTATGGCGGCAACCGGCCGTGATTTCAATCTAAAACAGAGCATGTTTAAGGATGACCGACGCGGCGTACTAGATTCTACTGACGCTGCCCTGACGTACCTGGAACGCTTATACGGTATGTTTGGTGATTGGCAATTAGCCTTGGCCGCCTATAACTGGGGCGAAGGTTCGGTTCAACGGGCGATCAAAAAACAGCAGGCAATGGGCTTGCCAATTGACTTTGAAAGTTTGTCTGCGTTGATGCCGAATGAGACAAAAAACTATCTGCCAAAATTGCAGGCAGTTAAAAATATCATCGGGCATCCAGAACAATTTGGCATAGAACTACCCAAGTTAGAAAATCAACCCTACTTCGTTACAGTAGAAAAAACTCGTGATATTGATGTACGGGTAGCCGCACAATTAGCAGAGATGTCTGTAGTTGATTTTACAGCGTTAAATCCGCAATTCAATCGCCCCGTCATTACTGGCGATAGCAAAACTAAAATTCTGCTCCCGACTGACAATGCGATGTTGTTCAGAGAAAATTTAAGTAAGTGGAATGGTCCGCTATCTACCTGGGCTACTCATACTGTAGGCAAAACTGAACGAGTAGAATCTTTGGCTAATCGTTTGGGGATGAAAGCTGAAACACTGCGTGAAGTTAATTTCATTCCACCAAAAATGTTAGTCAAAGCAGGATCAACTTTGCTCATTCCGAGATCAAGCAAAACACCGGATCAGGATATCTCTATGGAGATTGCTGAAAAGGCGCAGTTGATCATTGAAAAGACTCCGTCGACCAGGCAGATGCATTTTAAAGTCGGCAAAGCAGATAATTTGAACTCAATTGCTAAGCGCTATAAAGTTAGTGTGGCGGACATCAAGAGCTGGAACAATTTGAAGCGGGATAGCGTCAGTGCAGGTCAGACACTACAAATACAAGTGCCAGTTCTGCAAGCGAGAACAAAATCAAACCACGTAGCATCAGCACATAATAATCGCAACACTAAAACCAACAGCAGAACCGCAAAGACAGCGGCTCCACGCGCGGCCAAAACGATACTTGCGCATGCAAAGTCAGGTAAAAAGCATAGCTAATTTTCACTGGCGATATTACTCAAAATACCTCAGTCAAAGTACATCGTTCAAAATAAAAAAGCCCCGGTTGAACTCGGGGCTTTTTTATACCAAGGAATCTAAATCACTAGATGAAAATTCCTTAATATTTTACAAGGTCGGTTCAATCAATTACTTACCAGATTGATTGGCGTAGATAATCCAGTAACGCGCCAGATCAGCAGTGCCGTCAGTACCTTGCACTGTCTTCAAAACCTTGATTGCATTCGCTTTTTTACCAGCTTGCAGTAAAGATATACCTTGCAAGAGTTTGGCGTCATCAGGACGCTTCAAACTACCTTTAGTCATACCCTGGTCGATCAAGCTTAAACCTTTATCAAACTGGCCTGCGGTAACGTATGCATAACCAAGCGTAACCGATGCATTACCATCCTTACTTTGATTGGCTTCAGCCTCATTGGCTGCGGCATTTGCTTTGCTTTCTGCTAAATTTTTGTTGGCCAGATCGCGCAGACGTTGATGACGTGCGGCATCAGTACCTGTGCCAAGTGCGCCTGCTTTGTAGCCCTGATCAATAATCTTGATCGCTTCTGCAGGATAACCTGCTTGCAAAGATAATTGAGACATTTCCATAAAATCGCCGGTACGAGTAATTTGTCCCAAAGCTAGTTTCAAGCGATCTAAATCCAAGGATAAACGCTCAGAATAACCGGGCTTACTTTGAATACGGCCAAGCAAATCAAGCCAGTAATCTTTCTTTGGATAGAAAACTAATAACTTTTCAATTGCAGCAACATAAGTGGCTTTGTCGTTTTGCTTCAGAGCAGCATTAGCATAAAGTTGCAGACTAGTTTCACTTGGAGTACGACCTGATTTTTCTTCGGATGCAAGATCAGCCTTAACCTCTTTCATAGTGCGGGCATAATCACCGCTCATGTATAGAGATTGGATCAGGAATAGACGCATTGCCGGATCGTTACCGCCATCGGAAAAATAACGAGTAACCCATTGCACGGTCTTAGCGTAATTCCCTGCTTTGTAATAAGCTGATGCCAGACCTTGTATGTATTTAATTTGTTCGCCAGCAGGCAATTTGTTCGCAGCGATAATTGTTTCGTAAGAACGAATCACAGTGTCATTATCACCAGCAGCACTTGCAATCGCAGCACGCATACGCTCAATCGTAAAACTTTCATTCATTGTTTTACCGCTCACGCTATCCGTATCGTGAAGTTTAGCGAGTGCTTCTTTGTATTTCTTGGCCTTAAACAAATCACCAGCAGCTTGTACTGCTTTGCCGATTTCAGGGCGCATGGCCTCTTGAGCATAGACTACGTTACCGGCAATATTCGTCAGTTCTGGAACAGCACAAAAACCAATCGCAGCAAGTAAAACAGCGAGGCGTGACAATCGAAGTTGCTTCATGTTTTGATCTCTCAATCAATAAATTTAATGAATTTTAAAATTGCAGCTTTATCAAAATGAAAAAAGGCAGGAGTAACCCTGCCAATTTTGAATAATACCTTAGATTTTCTGGTTCACGCAGTGAGAAGCGGAGTAAATACTGAATTTCACGTATCTAACTCACTTCAAGAACTGCTCATTACCAACCATACCGATCTTATTGACGCCCAGTCGTTGCGCCTCCGCCATCACATGCGCCACCGCTTTATACGGTA
>NZ_JBEONQ010000022.1:0-85171 GCF_040544445.1 Undibacterium sp. GrIS 1.8
GCAACTTTCGACTGGCTGGTCAAAAGGCAGAATGCTATCGCATCTGACCCTTTGACTTTTTATTCAATGTTGCTCTTCGTACTTGAATCCGCCCCGCTTGGATATGTAGCAAGTTCTGGTCTGAGTCATTCCATCGTCATAATCCACTGTCAAACTTGCCACATCGCAATAAGACATGGCACTCACCAATGATTTCCCTCTTTAAGTCTGTACTGACCGTCGTTTTGGTTTCCCTCGCATTTCTGTTGAATTCTGCCTTTGCACAAGACAATGCGATTGTGATTGGGCAAGCGATTGATTTGTCTGGCCCCAGCGGTAGTATCGGTCGTGATTATGTGGCGGGTATTACCACCTATTTTGATAGTCTGAATATTGCCGGCGGTCTCAATGGACGCCGGATTAAATATCTGGTGCGTGACGATCAGGGTGACGCTGCTATGTCCACTAAAGCAGTTGCTGAGCTGATCATTAAAGACAAAGTAGACTATTTATTGGGTGGAATTGGTCTGTCGGTCACCAATGCAGTCGTTGCTTCGCCAGCGTTTAAACAAAGCACACTGACGCTATTTGCGCCGCTGGTTAGCTCCGTCAAAGACTACAATTCCCGCGTCGTCTTCTGGCGTCCTAGTCCAGAACAAGAGATGCAATATATCTTTTCTTATTTTGATAAGTTAGGTATCAAAAGCGTTGGTATCGCGTATCAGGAGTCTGAGTTCAATCAGGAAATGTACCAATACGTAGTAGCCGAAGTCAGTAAGCGCAAAATGAGCTTAAGCGGCGTCGCACGCATTTCTAATTCACCTGTGGAAAACGAAAAAGAAGCTAGCGCGCTGGCTACCAAAAATCCGGGCATCGTGATCGTTGTGTCGGATACCGTTGGGGCAGGCCTGTTTTTGAAACAGTTCCGTAAGCGCGCAGATAAGATATTTGTCGCAGGAATGTCTTTAATTAATTTAGAAACCTTGGCCGAAGTCGCCGGGCGCAGTGCCTTGGAGTGGACAGTATTTTCGCAAGTCGTCCCCAATCCTCTGGGTAAAAAAACCATCGTCCAGATTGACCATAGCGCGATGATGAAAAAGTTTCGGGATGAGGATTTATCTTCGTTGACGCTAGAGGGATTTATTGTCGCAAAGACTTTGGCAAAAGCGATCACTATGTCTAAATCTGGTCGAGATGGTTTGCAAGCATTAATCACACAAAAACATACACTCGACCTGGGTGGCATCAGCGTCACGCCGGACGACCCTAGTCGTCATATGTCTGGCTATGTAGATATCGCCTTGTTCCGTAAAGGTGGTGGCCTGTTATTTTGAGAGCTCATATAGATCGTTACCTAATGAATTCATAGTGACTTCACAGGCTCATGCCACTGGATTCCCGCCCTCGCTAGAATGACGCGTGCTCCAGTACTTCTGCTTTGCTTTATCCCATCCTTCATCAGCGCTTTTGAAGCGAGCTCAGACTTGGTTTATGCTTAGTCATCTATAAAATTAGCTATAAAACCAGCTTTAAAATTAGTTTTAAATCAGCAACCATCCAGGCCACTTTTTCCACCCCTCACTGATCAGTGCAGGATTCAAGCTTTCTTGCCATTTTCCAACTTTGCTGCAATTGGATTTACAATGCCTCCCAGCCAGTTTTGTTCCGCATTATCAATGTGGTCAATTCTCTATTTGATAAAGCACGTTCACCACAATATTTTTTGCTGTATTGGCAATAAAAAAGAGTGAGCGATTAACGACTAAGCAGGCCACGAGTCTGCTTAGCTACAACAAATAAGTAACCCGATAGGAGACCACCTTGTTAACACAAAAACAAAAAATAGCCGCTATTCCAGAAGGGGCCGAAGCGTTGTTTTTCATTCAGATATTTGCCACCTTGGGTTTTGCCGTGTTGTATTCCACCTTGGTGTTATACGCGACTAAAAAACTGAACTTTAGTGTTAAGGACGCCACCGCGATTATGGGTGTGTTTGGCGCATTCAATTACGGCTTGCATTTATTCGGCGGTTATCTGGGTGGTCGTTTTATCAGCAATCGCAATTTGTTTGTTGGCGGCATGGTGTTGCAGGTGATTGGTTGCGGCTTGATTTCTGGCGGCACAGTACAGCAACTGTACTGGGGTTTAGCTTTCTTCCTGACTGGCAGTGGCTTAAACGTCACTTGTTTAAATCTCATGCTCACGCAGCGATTTAAGCCAGAAGACGACCGTCGCGAAAGCGCGTTCCTCTGGAATTACGCCGGGATGAATTTGGGTTTTACTATCGGCTTTGCAGCGGCAGGTGCTTATCAATTACAACAGGATTACGCCAGTTTGTTTATCTTCGCCACCTTTGGTAACTTTATGGCGATCGTGCTTGCTGCATTTAACTGGAAGAAGCTATCGGACTTGAATACGCCTCTGCTACAAGCAGGACCAAATGAATTTAAATGGCGTTTATCCGTTGGTTTACTGGTCTTATTCGGTCTGGTACCGCTGATCTATTTTATGTTGCATCATGCCGAGGTCAGTGGCTACGTTGTACTGGCCATTAGCGCCGTGATTGCCTTAGTTTTAATTTGCCTCACTATTATTCATAAAGACCCGAGAGAACGCAGAAATATGTGCGCGTATTTAATCCTCGCTGTCGGTTCTTTAGTCTTTTGGACCTTGTACCAAATGGCACCGACGGGCCTGCAATTATTTGCAGACAATAATGTAGATCGCATGGTCTGGGGCTTTGAAGTTGCGCCGCAGTGGATACAAAATATCAATAGTTTTACCATCATGGTTGGTGGGCCTTTGATGGCAATGCTGTTTAGTTCGTTGCGTAAAAAGGGTTGGAATATCGACATTCCTAGGCAGTTTGCAGCGGCCTTAGTGTTGATCGGATTAGGATTTTTAGTTCTACCCTTAGGCATCACATTGGCAGCTGCCAATGGCCTGGTCGCTTTCAAATGGATCTTCATCAGTTACTTGCTGCAAAGCGCGGGCGAACTGCTGATCTCACCGATTGGTTATGCCATGATCGGTCGTCTGGCACCAACGCAATATCAAGGTGTAATGATGGGCACCTGGATGCTGGTCACTGGCACGGCATCCATTTTCTCCAGTTATTTCTCTGGACTGATCCCCGAAGCGGCAAGCGGCATGGCAGCCTCCACCAATCCAACTTACTATCAAATTTTTTCTAATCTTGGTTGGGGTGCGGTTGGAGTCGGTGTGGTGCTGGTTTTGTTGATACCGGTATTGCGTAAATTAATTACCAACGGCGTTCAAGCAGTTGAGCCATCACCAATTTAATTGCTGTTGGATTTGTGATCAGAAACCGCAGCAATAATTGCGTTTGACAGTCGATAAACTGCCGAGGATACTGATAGTGACGAAGGCAAAAAATTGCCTTCGTCACGCAAATGATGGTGAATGATCGTCGCTTCTCTGTTAGCTTGCGTCTGCTTGGTTGTGATGCCAAAGGAGATCAAAATGCGCAAATGGCTGATGTTATTACCCATCGTTTTGCTGGCGGCTTGTGCAACTCCGGCCAAGCCACCACCACCGTCTCTTTTCAACGATGCGCTATTTGCACCGCCTTCCACGCATGTTAACGCTCAGGACGTGTTTGCCGTTAATCAGCCAATGAGAGATTATCTTAGTACGGCCATCGTTGGACAACTTCATGGCAAGGGATATAAGCAAACCTTATTTGATGCCTTGTATAAAAAAGATGGCCTCAGGCTTGAATATGATGCCGTGATGACGCGTAATGCGTCAGAAGCTTTTTCTGCCCGGTCTGGCAACTGCTTGTCCCTCGTCATCATGACCGCTGCTTTCGCCAAAGAATTAAACCTAGAAATTCAGTATCAGCGGGTCGATACCGAAGAGATCTGGAGTCGTAATGGCGGTCTGTACTTTTCTAGCGGACATGTCAATTTAGTGCTTGGGAAAAGGCGATTTGACATCGATCATAGTTATGACTCCAACCGCTTGATGACCATAGATTTTTTGCCGCCAGAAGAAATTTTAGGCCAGCGTGTAGTATCGATTGATGAAAACGCCATCGTCGCTATGTACATGAATAATCGCGCCGCTGAAGCGCTTACTCTAGGCAAGCTGGATGATGCCTATTGGTGGGCGCGCGAGGCTGTAATACAAGACCCAAAATTTTTACCTGGCTATAATACTTTGGCTGTCATTTATCGACAGACAAAACATTTAACCGAAGCAGAGCAGGTATTAACCCACGCGATTCAGCTAGATCCGCAGAACCTGGTCGTCATGTCCAACTTAATACAAGTATGGAAACTGGTGGGTAAGGATGCGCAAGCAAATATGCTGAGCCAGACGCTAGAAAAACTACAAAATTATCCGCCTTTTTATTATTTTGAGCGCGGCATTAGCGCAATCAAAAAAGGCGATTTTAGAGCTGCCAGAGATTTTTTTATTGAAGAAATTAAACATGCACCGGACTATCATGAGTCCCATTTCTGGCTTGCGATAGCTTACCTAAAACTAGGCGAAAATAAACTCGCAACCGAACAACTAGCCATCGCTAAAGAAAACAGTACTACGCGTAGTGATTATGCTTTGTACTCAGCCAAGTTAGATCATATCAACGCTGTTAATCAGCGTTTTTGACATTAATTTTTTATTGAATATTGCCAACAATACTGGTGTTGGCACGAGTGATAAAACAGCGATAAATCCGGCGATAAAGTAAATCGTCAAGCTAAGGATAAAGCTAACGACAGCACCATTTTTACCGTCGCAATAAAACAGAATGAAGGTCAAATGAAGTTAAATCAGTCCACTCTTATCATGATCGCCGCGGTCAATATGTTCATCGCCGTCGCCGCAGGCGCATTTAGCGCGCACGGGCTAAAAACAATACTCAGTACCGACATGCTGGCAGTCTGGCAAACCGCAGTAACTTACCAGACCAGCCATGCGCTTGGCTTATTTGGCATCGCCTTGCTGATGCCGCGTTTGCAGTCCATCTGGCTAGCGCGCTCTGCCACTGCGATGCTGATCGGTATTGTGATTTTTAGTGGAAGTTTATATTTACTGGCAGCCAGTGGCATACGCTGGTTCGGTGCGATCACGCCACTTGGCGGACTAGCATTTTTACTCGCCTGGGCAATGCTCGCATGGGCGGCGTATCGCGATACCAAATCAGTTTGATTACACATAAAAGAAAGCACATCATGCGCACCATCATCGTTTTATCAGTACTTACTTTAGTTAGTGCATGCAGCAAAAAACCAGAGCCAGCGATCTCCTCAGAACCACCACTATTCAAGATTGCCGAGCCACAGCGCGAGCAATTACAGAAAGCTAAACAGGTAGAGCAGACCTTACAAAAAACAGCCGACGCACAACGTCAGGTGATTGATGAGGTAAGCGCTAGTCAGGTTGAGAAGTGACCTTGATTGATAGTCTGCCTTATTTTGTAAACATAGTTCATGGCTCTTAGGCAGCGATTGCAATACCGTTCTGTACAACAAGTCTGAGTGCGATTACTTGACTACCTCAATATTAATAACTTTACTTTTGATGTAATAAGGAACGTGTTGATGATCGGCGAAAAGTAACTGGAGAGTATGTTTTCCTGGGGGTAAATTCAATACTGTTTCAGTCTCGCCTTTGCCAAAATGTTTGTAATGTTGATGTTCTATTTCGTCAGGTTTATCAAACGGTATGGGTGCTTTAATATCGGCTGGGAAAGGTAGGTCGATCAAAATATGATGATGTCCTGTTCCCTCAACCTTGCCTGCAATTACAGGTGCGACTCCCATGCCGTACACCGAGAAGGCTACGCGAAACGGTGATTTGACTTTATCGCCGTCTTTAATATTCGTAAAGTACGCTTGTTTATCTCCTATCGGAAACGGGCGAGTTCTGTCAGATGCGTTGATTGTGCTAATTGCCGCCTCGGTATCGACTGGAGACTGATTTGTGGCTCCAGTTTTGTTGGTCGCCGCCAAAACTACTGTTTGTGATCCAGCTGTTAATAATGAGATAAAGAAAAGAAATTGTAGTTTTGATTTGGAAAATTGCTTAGTCATCAGACCTCCTGAAATATTGCACTGAACACGCAAATTACTTTGCATCAACATCAGTTTATCTGATTAAGCCGAGCTGCGTTTTATCCGCCACACGGCACCGATTAGGGTCTCAAATTGTTCCGGCGAGGCTTTAGTCAACCATTCGGTTGCTCTATTTCTCATTCACCTTCACCACAGTTACCGTGCAATGCGATTCGGCGACTACTTGTGTGGACACGCTGCCGAGATAGCGTTTGATGGCGGAACTTCCTCTTGATCCTATGATGATGTGATCGACGTCGTTGTTGTTGGCGTAGTCGAGGATGGCACTGGCTGGATCGTGTGCTTCCAGTACGTGGAAGGTGATTTTGTCTGGGGTGATGTTGAGTGGCCTTGCCCAGTGTTTGAGGTCGACTAATTGTTTGACATGGATGTTTTGGCCTTGCTGGATCAGGCTGTCGTCCATGCCGATGCGGTTGGTTTTGCGCACCGTCACGCAGGCGAGTCGTGCACCTTGTTTGGTTTGCAGTGAGCGTTCGGTGATATTGCGCAGACTGTCGGCTAGTTGTGTTGAGGCATTGGTTGGATTGCCGGGATTGCTTGGATTGCTCAAGTCGAGTGCCACCATAATGATGGGCGCTTGCGATAATTGCTCGGTCACGCTATGCGGTAGCGCGGGTTCTGATCCTGCGGCCTGGAAGCGTCGTTTGAGTACCGATAAATAGCCGTCTTGCTCGGTTTTTTCTGCTCTGTCGGTGAGCGTTAATTGTTCTGGATATTGCAGTGATAAAGCGAGCTGGGCGGCGGTGTCAAACCGGGCAGCCGGATTGACTTCCAGGCAGCGCAAAATAATTTCTTGTAGCCAGTCGGGGATGTTGGGATTGTGGCTGCGTGGTGGAATCGGGTCGCGGTATAAACGTTTTTTCAAACCATTGACTGTGGTCGGATATCCATACGGACGTTGACCAGTCGCTAGGTGATACAGCAAAACACCTAAGGCGAATAAATCGCTGCGGGGTTCGTTACGCACACCCAGCACTTGCTCTGGCGAGATGTAGGGACCGGTGCCGAGTGGCAGTCGAAATTCTTCATCTAGCAGGTCGGGCAGTTTGTCATGTCGTGATAGACCAAAATCAATCAGCACGGCGGACCCAGCTGCGCGGAACATAATATTGCTGGGTTTGATATCGAGATGGATCACGCCCTGACGATGTAAATCTTGCAGCGCATGCGCGATCTTGATGCCGATATCGACCACCTCGGCCACGGGCAGCGGGGCCTGATCAAAGCGGCTGCGCAGTGATTCGCCAGCAATGTGTTCCATGACGATATACGGTTGGGCATCAAAATCACCGGAGCCGAAATATCGCGGTACATGCTTACCCTTGAGTTTGGGCATGATCATTTGTTCGACCTCAAACGCGACGATGGCAGTGGGGTCTTCGCTGGAAAAAAGCAGCGGTACTTTCATGATCAGTGCAGGCTGGGTTTTATCTTGCTCGTCAATATCGCCTGGTCCGCTTGGTTCCGGCGGGTGGCGTTGTTGCAGATCGCTGATACGCCATAAGGCTGCCATGCCGCCGGTGTGTAATTTTTCTTCCAGTAGGTAGCCATTGACTTGCATGCCCGTGTGCAGAACGCGGTGATGTGAGGGCGAACTTGAAGCCAGCTTGGCGTGTTCAACTGGACCGTTGTCGCTCTTCGGTGGTGACGGTGTTGAAGGTGCTGGCGGAGCTGGCAATTTTTTACCCGTTTCTGTTTGGCTTGATTGGCTGGACTTGTGATCTTTGCTGAATTTAGTTGCCGCTCACCAGTCGCTGTGCCAGAACTGCAGGCAAACCGGCGGCGATGACTTTGAGCGCTGTCGCGTCGTGATCGTACGGGATGCGGTAGTAGGTCAGCTCTAGTGTTTCTGTATCAAAAGTGGCGTAACACGCAGCCGGATTGCCGTCTCGCGGTTGCCCGACTGCACCGGGTATCACCAGCCAGCGGCGTTGTTTGTTGAGTGGAATACTGTGTTCTGGCGCAGGTAAAAATTCGCCGGTTTTGCCTGCCAGAGTCATGTGGTACAGCCGCGGTAAATGGACGTGGCCACAAAACGTGATGTGCGCTTTGGTCGCGTACATGCTGCGCATGGCCTCCATCACACCATCGACATATTCCCAATGTTCGGGCGCCCAGGCGTTGGCGTGGACTAGCAAAATGTCGGGCAGCTCTATGCGGTAAGGTAAATCACGAATAAAGCCGATCTGCGTTTCGTTCAGTTGCGAGCGGGTCCACTCTACGACTTGTCGTGCGGTGGGGTTCATGCCTTGTCTGTCGTCTTGCAGCAGGCCTACGTCATGGTTGCCCATGAGTACATGCGCACCGCGCTGAGCATACTCCATCACCGTGCTCATCACCCAGGCGGGATCAGCGCCATAGCCAATCAGATCGCCCAAAAACGCATATTGCTGGACTTTTTGCTGCTGCGCATGAGCCAGGACAGCTTCCAGTGCTTCGCGATTGGCATGTACATCGGTGAGAACGGCGAGCAGCATGATATGGATCTTGGTTTGGAGTAATGACTTTGGTGGATGATGAATTGTTCGTGAAGCTGCAAAGACAATCGACAATCAGTTTGCTTATTTTTTGAATAAGTAAGCAAAACTGATTTTAGTTCATTATGCTAACGCTGGCCTTACATTCATCGGGGCACGCAAAAAACCAACAAAGCAGTTTGTTGCCGAGATTGAGATAACGCCAAGACTTCTTTACTTCGCTTGCTTTTGGATGTCATCTCGGCCAATACCACGCCGGAATGACGTCCCGTCTCTTTTGAGCATTATGTGGTGAGCATCGATGAGATGAACATCAATATTCAATCTGAATATGGTCGCTAAATACTATTACTCATGGGTAGTATATTTAGTTGTCCATAGATTTACTGCCTCACAGGCCATTTTTATAAGAAATTATGGGGAGTATATTGATTTCCTTAGTTTTATACCGTCGCTGCGGCATATTCTTGATAGCCGTTGGCGCGTAGCGCGCAGGCCGGGCAAGTGCCGCAGCCGTGACCCCATGCATGCAATTGTCCGCGTTCGCCGAGGTAGCAGGTGTGGGTGTCAGCGCGGATCAGGTTGACCAGATCGGTGCCGCCCAATTGTTCTGCTAATTGCCAGGTCTGGGCTTTGTTGATCCACATCAGCGGAGTTTCTAATTTGAGCCGGGTTGCCATGCCAAGGTTGAGTGCGACTTGCAAGGCTTTCATACTGTCGTCGCGGCAATCGGGGTAGCCGGAGAAGTCAGTCTCGCACATCCCGCCGACCAGCACGTTGGCACCGCGCCGGTACGCCAGTGTTGCGGCGACCATCATAAACATCAGATTGCGACCTGGGACAAAGGTGTTGGGCAGGCCGTTCTCTTGCATGACGATTTCTATATCTTCCGTCATTGCGGTGTGGGATAGCTGCGAGATCAGCGACAGGTCGATCATATGATCTTCGCCCAGCTTGCTGTCCCAGTCGGCCGACAAGCTGCGCATCTTTTCTAGCAAAATCGGGCGTTGCCCTAACTCGATCGCGTGGCGCTGGCCGTAATCAAAGCCGATGGTTTCTACCCGCTGATAGCGTGACAAAGCCCATGCCAGGCAGGTGGTGGAATCTTGGCCGCCGCTGAACAGAACCAGTGCGCTGTCGTTTGAAGAGTTCATATAGATTTATTATGTTTGTATACTGGATGGGAGTAGGCTTGTTTGGTACTTAATTGTCCATAGAATATATGGACAATCCAGTGATCAGGCTAAATACTCCCCTTATTTTTAAAATCAACGGAGTTGCGGCGTAAAGCCTGCCAAAGCCCGCACAGCATTTTATCAAGATCAGGTGAGATTGCTGGCAGTCAATGAAATATTGTAAGAGAATGAGATACTTTTGTTCAAAATAGCTGTCTATTTACATCAACACCTACCCTGATTTTTTCTAAAAAGACTGCATGAGCTTCACCAAAAAATTTCTCTCTTCTTCTATCTTGTCCGTGATTGATCAGGGCATGCTCAGTGCGCTGAATTTTGCGATTGGCATGCTATTGATACGTCTGGCGACCAAAGAGGATTACGGTTTATACGGCCAATTGTACGCTGGTGGTTTGTTGGCCGGCCTGGTGGTGGATTCCTGGATCGCAGGACCCTTGACGACGGTTGCCAGTGCAGTGCAAGAGAACACCAGAAAAGCCTTGTTACGTCACTACTGGAAACGTCAGATCTGGAGCACGCTATTGATGGGCGGACTGGCGTTTGTGATTGTCGCCTTTATCCCAGCAGCCACGCACAACAGTCAGCCTGGCTATTTACTGGCGATTGCTTTTGCCGCGTACGTGATTGGTAATGGCGTGCGTGAATACGGTCGTACTGTTGGTTTTATTCAATCGGACATTTTTGCCGTACTGCGTCAGGATATTGTCTATGTGACTTTGGTCGCACTGAGTTTGCTAGCGCTGTATTTGACAGATCATCTTGGTTTGGAATGGATTTTTGCTTGTCTGGCGAGCTCATCAATTGTCTGTTCTTTACTCGGCATCGGACGTTTAAAAGCCAGTACTAGTAATCACAGCGACCATCAAAATCAGACCTTAAGTGAGACTGCAAGTGACACACTGAGCGGCGCAAAAATTACCCAAGTCCAGGAAGATTTGCAGCAGGTAATTGTCGATCATCAGGACACCATTAGTGGACATGGCCGCTGGGCGATTTTAGGCGTGCTGGTCGGCTGGCTGTCTAACTACAGCTATGTATATTTGTCCGGCGCATGGCTAGGCGTGGCGGCGATTGCGGACTTGAATGCCTCACGTACTTTATTGATGCCCATACCGCTGGCAGTGGCAGCATGGTCGCGGATTGCGCGGCCAGAAGCTAGCCGCCTGATGGCGGAGCAAAACTGGACTGGCCTACGCAAGCTAACCTTGTTTTCTATCGCCGGGATTGAGCTAGTGGTGCTGGCCTATGTGGGCGTAATGCTGCTGATGTTGCCTTGGCTGGAGGCGCATGTGATCGGTGCCAAATACAGCGGGCTTGATCCCTTGGTGATGCTGTGGGGTGCCTACTTTGCGATCAACGCCGCACGTTGGGTCGGCACCTCCTGGCTGAGCAGCGGCGGTGCTTTTCGTTCCCTGTTTTATCTGGGGAGCGTGACTTTGGTACTGGTATTGGGCATCACCTCATGGACCATACCGCACCTCGGCACGTCGGGCGCGATTACCGCATTGATCGCGGTAGAAGTGTTTGAACTCTTCGTAGTGTGGAAATATATTCTGCCGGGTTTGCAGAAGAACGCGTGATGTTAATTTAATCGAGATTTCCCCTATGGGAAGCGCTTAGCCAGATGCTGCGCCAGCATGGTCGCCAGATATGTTTGCGACCACATTGGTGTGAAGGTATGGTCAACGCCATTAATCACTTCAATTTTAAGACTGTCTCTGTGCTGCAAAAGATGGGCATTGCTACCCAGATGTTTGGTCATCAAATCGATGCTGCTGTCGTTGGCATCAAACACAAATACTAATTCCACCCCACGCGCCTGCATGGTCTTAAAGTTTCTGGCGACCGGTCCCAGCAGGTGATGAGTTTTCATAAAATGCGCTAAACGATGTCGTATATGATCGAGCAGTTTTTGTATCAATTTTTTAGCAAGATTTCTAAAAATCTTACGAGAGGCAATTTTGCCTCTGAGCATGCGACGCCATGTATTGCCATGCGTGGCAGCTTTAAAATAAAACTGGGTTGATTTAAAGGTCGCTGCTTTTTTCGTCTGTATTACGTTACCGGTGCGCCAGTGAAACGTCAGCTGATTCATCAATACCAGACCAGTCACACGCGGGTCGTGTACCGCTGCCAGATACGACAGATACGCCCCAGAACATAAGCCTGCCAGCACAAAGCTGGGTTGTCTGTAAGCTTGCTGCATAAACTGCATGGCAGAGCCGATATCCTCTACGCCTTGCAATCCGTGTACATCATTTTCCTGCTCTTCCGGTGTTGGTTGGCTGTAGCCGATACCGCGCTTGTCATAACGCAAAACAGTAAAGCCTTGCGCAGCCAGTGTGCGCGCCATCGTTACATATAAGCGATGATTGCCGACGCGATGATTGGCACCGACATTGGTGAGGATAATGGCTGGTCGCGCAGTGTCGTTTTTGGCTTTGTCTATGTTGATTCCGATATCGGTGCTGGTGGCGGTCGGGCTAGGCTGGGTAACGATGCCAACCATGCCATCAAACTGTACGATTTCTTCCTGCAATACTTGTTCGCCATGCCGGATACGACAGCGCGTGGTCAGCATGTTTGCTGAGGTGGATGTTGTATCGTCCTGCTGATCTTGTAATGAGACTTGCTGCAACGGGATTTGCTGTATCAACCATTGGCACATTTCTGCCCAGATCGCATGCGGCACGCTGGACTCATGCGCATCTTCGGTCATCATTGCGGCATAACCTGGAGTGGTAATCAGATGCATCTGATATTCATCACGCCGCCAGGTCGTCGCCAGTTTGGCCTCTTGACCAGAGATATCATCACGCGCGGCGATCATAACGGCAGCCGGTGGCGATGCCAGATTGAGGATGTTTAATTCGCTTAAAGCTGCACGCGTACTGGCGCAAAATGTATAGCCCGTCAGCTGATCATCACTGACGCTATGTTCTGATGGTTTTGCTTCATTACTTTTATGCGCAGCGCCAACCCCACTCATGCCGCGCAAGACCATTAGTTCACGCACATAGGCTCGACCAGATATTACCGGTGCCAGCATTAGCAGCGCAGGTGAGGCTAACTCAGTTGCCAGGCCTGCTGCGAGTAAAGCACCCATGCGCATACCAAACAAACTGATCTGCTTCACTCCGGACAAGCGGCGTAGTTGTTCTGCCGCCTGACGTATATTGTGCTGCCAGGCAGCCACCCGCGCCGTATCACTCTGGGCAGAATCACCGCAGCCATCATAATCAAAAAAACAAACCGGAAAGCCAGCTTCTGCCAATTGCATCGCCAAGTGCTTATACGACAGATACGAGACCATATACTCATGCCCAAAGGGTGGGCAAAGTACCACGCCAGAATTGCGCATCGCCGTTTTAGGCGGGTGATACCAAGCTAACAAAGGCGTATCTGCATCGCCAAACCAGAATGCCTTTGCAGCATGCTGCTCTATATTCATTGGCGATGTTGTCGGGATGTCTGCCGACGTGAATGCGGGTCTGAATGCCGACATATGCATCGATGCGTGTGTTGATGTGAGCGTCGATTCTGACGATGGCGCATCGGCTAGCAACTGCTTGTCTGATGTCGTCATGTGATGCTGCTTTCCAGACGGCTTCCAGCATCACGGTCGTTGGCGTTCGCACTCGTACTCGCATTCGCATTCGCACTAGTAACGAGACTAGCATTCATAATCTTGCACGGACTAATGGCATTGAGCGCCGTAACTGTCCCTTGGATTTTGTCGGCACTTGCCAGATTTTTCTGGGTAATATCATTTTTGCTTAGGTGCGTCAGACGTGTCAGACGAATATGACGCTCTGTGCCAGGTGCCAGGTGGAAGAAATTATCTTCTGGCTGATATCCAACGACCTCAATTGCCAGCGACAGCGCAAGTTTTCGGGTTGAGACATGTAGCATCACATGGTCATCATCCGTCTGCACAAAATGCGCGTGTAAGCCCAGATCGCGCTCGACCGGATTACTTAACTGACCGATGCCCAACGGGAAATAGAAGGCCTCGCAATGCGCTGACGACGGTGCAGTTTGAAACCGCGCTACCGCCACATTATGTCCGGGCGGTCCAAAGCGATATGCATAGGTGGTATCAAAAAAATGTTCCAGCATACTATCCGCACGTACCTGCATCACGCTATGCGGTGCCAGATCAATCTGGAGTTGTCCTAGCGCGATACGCGTCTCGCCATGCCGGTATAAATCGAGTGATAGTGTGCCTTGGTAAGCGACTGCGCTATCATTCACGAGATGCAGCGCAAGACCGTTTAAACCCTCATCCGTCATTAATAGGCTTAACGGTGCCATTGCTCTTTTTGCGTAGTAATAAGCGGCTTTGGGTTTGCCGATGGCATCAATCAACCCCCAGCCGGCACCTAGCCAAAGATCACGTAAAAACCAGATCAAAGCACCGTGGCAACTTGATCCTGCACGCCGCCATTCGGCCAGCGTTTGTGCCATCACTTCGCCAGTTGTCACACGTGCCAGCGCCAGATAACGCGTCGGGTCGGCATAGCGTAAGCGCGCCGGATCGAGCTGAAATAATTGCGCCATATAGTGATCGCGCACATCCTCAAAATCCCAGCCTGTACCACTATCACGCGGTACCCGTTGCTTCCAGACTGGATGTGTACCGGGTGCTTCGCCATTTTTTAACAGCGCCTCTATCGTGCTGTCATCCGGCATATTTGAGAAGCCCAGACATTCAGAGGTAAAGCGCAGACCAGCGCGACGCGCATCCTCCAGCGGCCGTAAATAGGCACCAACGCCAAAGTAATGCGCAACACCCGCATCCAGCTGGAATGGCATGACGCCGCCGCTAGGGCTGGAGGCAATATAGGTGGCATCTGGCCGCATGGACTTACACAACTGCGGCAAACTGTCTGCAAAAAAATGATTACGCCATAGATTTGGCGCTACACCAAGCATTGCTGCCTGTTGCTCTATCTCTGAACTGCCGCATAACACCGCGATGCAGGGGGAGAGTTGTGTGCGGCCTAAAAATTGTGTCGCTTCTTGGCGGATGTTCTTAGCAAAAGCAGGATCATCCACTGGGTAATCCATATTGGCGAACATAAAATCCTGCCACACCAGTAGTCCAAGTTCATCACACAGCCGGTAAAAGTCATCGCTTTCATACAACATCGTGCCGCCGACCCGCAGCATATTCATACCAGCATCGCGGGCTAATGTCAGCGTTGGCAATAGATCAGATGCATCGCCAGCGAGTGAGATCAGATCTACCGGTGTCCAGCAGGCACCGCGACAAAATACCGAGACACCGTTCACATACAGATGGAAGTCGCCATCATTTTGTCGCACCTCAATTGTCCTGAAGCCGAGTTTGCCTAAGTCAAACAGGTATTGTTGTGTCCCAATAGTGACTTCAATATGTGCCGAGTATAAGGCAGGAGTGCAGGCCGGATTGCCGTGGGTGTGTGGCCACCAAAGCTGCGCTTGTGCAATCTGCATCTCTCCTTGCGCCAGTAGCTGATGCATTTCATTTTCTTTTTTTGCCAGTGTGAGCGCAAGACGTTGATCGCCTACGCATAAACTAATGGCTAAAGTAGCGCTATCAACCGACACGGACGTATTAATTTCGATTGTCGCATTGACGATACCGTCGCCATCTCGCACGCTGCTACGGATATCGGCATGGATGATCTGGACTACGCTCGCAGCTTCGATAACCACAGGCCGATACGGTCCGACTGGCGCAACCGGCGGCGACCATCCGGGAATACGACCAAGCAAGCTGGTGCGCAACCATCGTAATTGCTGTTGTTCTACTAGCTTAGTGCGCCAGCGTGCGCGTGGACGTCGGATTTTTAAAGTTGCGTTGACTGATTTAAAACGCAGACTGATTACGCCGTTTGTGCCGCCGCTCTGGTGTGCCTGCATGTCCACACGATATTGCCTGAACATATTGTCCGCGCTGAACAGCAGTGCATCATTCCAGTACACATCGACCAGACTTGCCAGCCCATCAAACCGCAGACTGGCAGCTTGCGACAAACTGCATTCACAACGGAACCAGTAATCGTAATCATCATAATTGGTTGCACCGTAGGCAAATTCTTTTGCCTCACGTTGTGCCGATGCCACTGTGCCGGGTACTTGGGCGGCTTTCCAGATCAGCGCATTTAACTCAGACGGTAATATAGACGCATCTGCAAACTGGCCTGCCTCGACCTCGGCATATTGCCACTCAGCGTCCAGGATGGTTTGACCGGGATGAGTGATTTTGGCCATCAGCCGTCCACCTTACCGTTCGCCTTGGATTGCTCGCCCACAAATACCGTCAGTTGATCTATCCCGGATTGCCAGTGCTGCGCCATTTCTATCAAGCCAGGCGTCAGATCAACCGGCTTTTTACCCATGACGGCGCGGGCGGTTTTTAGTAGCAAAGTTTTAGTTGCATTTGAGATGGCTTCAAAATGCGTTGCCGCAGTGTTTAATTGTTCTGCTGCTTCATCTGCCATGACCAAAGACTGCTGCAACCAGTGCAAATAACTGGCCCCGATACTAAACCCCGCACCCAATTGCCGCAGAGTGGCAAAGGCATAGGCATGATATGCCGTCAGACCCTCGATTTTTAAACGCTCTACATCAGCGATAAATACAGGCATAAACAGGCTGATGGGATTATGTTTTGGGCGGCGCGCCAGATGCTTTGCCAGCAAAGAGATAGAAATTATTGCCAGCGTCCGATCGTCTGCATGGTGTAAATGATCGAGTCGTACAAACTCGGCAAACAGTGGCATAAACGTCGCATCATATGGTGCGCTAACCCGGAAGGTTTTAACAAAATCCTCACCGCTCAACTGGTGATAACTGCTGTTATGGAAATAGCCTAAACGTTGCTGTTCTAAATCAATTTCTTGAATCGCAATCGTGGTCTTAACGTGATTACTGCGGTAATCGGTACCTGAAGTGTCGGGTAAATAAAAAGAATCGGCTTCTGTCAGTACCAGACGACCGCGTTGTAATTGTGTACAAGCGTTTTCTAACAAAGAGCGCCAGACATTGAGCTCTTGTACATCAATGCCATACAGCGCAAATAAATCTTCGTGCGGCGGTTTGTAGAAGGTCCATTGATCGCCATCAAAATCCAGCGCAAATACCATGGACATACAGGCGACGGGATTCAGTTTTAAGCTATGTAAAACCTCGATCCATACATCGATATAGCAATTGGTTTCTACCCAGGCGCGGTCAGATCCATGCAAGCTATGCTGCTGATAAGTTTGATGATCCATATCGCCAAGCGCTTGAAAACACGTGACGGATGAAGGATGTAGAGGTGGCTTCATGGCCAGAGTATGTCGCGCACAGTTTGTGGCCAGTGTGCGGTATCCATGCCGTGAGTTTTAAACAAAGCCATGACAATCCGTTCCAGACCAAAACCAAGGCAGGCGGTATGTGCCGTAGTGCCATCGGCTGTTTGGATATGAAATAATTTTCCGAAATGATCTTGATGGTAATTGAAGGAGCAAACCGCGGTAGGCTTCTCTTGCGAGATCACCGGGATCACGACTTCAAACTTCAATTGTTGTTCCCGCTGATTGGCTGCCAGCATGCGACCACCGCGCCCGAAGAAAGGATCGGAGGCGACTTCAGAGCGCGCAGGTAAGCCGAGCGACAGTAAAATATCAATGCCGCGTTGCAGCCATATATTGCGCCAGGCGATGACCATATCCGGGCTACCTGCACGGACAAATTCCCGCACACGGAAGGATTGCATACGGGTTGGTTCTGGCGATGGCTCGTTACGAAATACCCAATTTTGCATGTCGACTAAGCGACCATTCTCAGGCAGCGTACCGCTAAAGCTGGGGTAAACCGGATAACAGGCGGCAGGGGTCAAACACACCGCCGTCATGGTTTGTAGATGCGTCCACGGGCGACCTTCATGCACACATTCGCTGAGTTCTTTATGCTGGGCTTCGTTGCCGGTAAAACTAAAAATAGTGCCAGCCAGTTGCGGGAAAGAATCCAGAAATTCGCTTTGTTCCAATACCTTGCGATCAAGGCAAGGAGGGAAGGACATTTTAGTTGCACCGTCAGGCATCGCCAGGCGGCTTACTAAGTCATCAAATTGGCGCAATACATCTTCAAACATCGGGCCACGGCCAAAAATACCTTGTACACCGACCGGAATAATATGACCTGCAGCGACCAGATCATCGGTCAATAACTCGGGAGAAAAATCAATTGACATCGTTTGTCCTTTTAGTTTTTTTTAGGGATTGTTAATTTTTCTTTTGGCCGAATTTTAGTCATCTTTTAATATCAGCAATAAATTAGCATTGGTCGCTAAGATGCGATCATTGCCAACCATTAATGCGGCTGAATGAGCATCACGCAGATGACGACTCATACTGAATTTACTATCGTTTTTGTAGCCTAAAATTCCGCAGATTAATAAAGCTTTCCCCACAATCTGTGGCAGGATTTGCGATGTTTCTACTTTGAGATTATTGATTTTTAGCGCATACGGCATGGAGGATAAAATCCCTTGCGCTGCATCGGGTGCGGCAGCGAGTTGTTCGTATTCAATCAGGCAGGCTTGCACGGAAGTGCGCATAGTTTGCAAGGTGCAGACTAACTCGGCAAGACGCAATGCAGTTGGTGGCGTAGTACCTGGATTAGCTCTTGCCTGACCTCGCACAAACGCCCGTGCTTTATTGACTGCCGCTGCTGCAATACCTTGCCAGATGCCACTCCATAATAAGTGCGATACCGGTACTACCGTTACGCTAGACATGTCCGCAAACGGTGTCGCTATAATTTGCTCTGCACCACCACTCGCGCTGAGCAAAAATGGTGGGCTGCAAGTGCCGCGCATACCCATGGTGTCCCACTCGCCTTTTTGTTCTAAGCTGTAGTCGGCTTTGCGGACCAAAATTAAGGACTGATCGTTATTCGCGGCGTCTTCTGAGCGTCTTGCTGTCACCAATAAGTCATCTGCCTGAGCGCCGTAAGAAATCGTAGTCGCATTTTTAACTAACTTAAATTGCATACTATTTTTTTTGTCATCTTGTTGGACGTGACAGCTACTGCGTCGCATTTCTCCACCAACGCCAACCTCAGACGTGACTGAGGCAATCAGATATTGGTGTGTCACCAGGTCGCGTAAATACTGCTGATACCAAGGATGATCAGATGCATGCCGGACCAGAGTAATCACCTGTATCTGGTGCATCGCAAATACCATCGCGGTAGCAGAGCAATGCTGGCCTAACGCTTCACAAATCTCCACCAGAGTACTTAGGCTAGCGCCCGCACCACCCAGAGAGGCAGGAATATAAGCGCTTAATAATTGCGCCTCTTTTAGCGCAGTGATTGCCTCTTGCGGGAAACGACTATCCTTATCAACTGCATCTGCATGAGTGGCTGCAATTTCTTTAGCGATGGACTTAGCTTGTGCAATCAGTGTGGATGCAGAGGTGGATGCAGGCATAAGTGAGTAGTGGACTAAAAGTATTACGTTAAATAAGTGAGTAAATAAGAGGGTGGAGTTTCTAAAAAAATTCCTACATCTTATCTACTTCAATACTAAAACCTTCAGGCGGTGAGTTCCTGTATTGCAGCGTCCATTGCGGCCATACTTTCAAACACGCTACGCTTAAGCATGCGGTCAGGGAACTCCAGATCAAATGCATCTTCCAGTGCCAGCATGACATTGACGCTGGCATGCGATGTCATACCTGCCTCATACAAATCTGCATCATCTGCTAGCGTGGCAATATCAACAGTCAGCCGCGCATGGTCTTTTAAAACTTGACGAATTTTTTCTATGCTCATGATTTTTTTTTGAAAATTAAAATGCTGGATGCGTCTTTGATTGTAGCTGGAGTCAGGGTCACATCAAGAAGCGCCCCCAGAATTAATTTCTGCATGGAAATTAATTCTATTAAAAGTCGCTTGATGACATAGCGACTCAAAATTACTCACAAATCATAATGGTAAATTTATCGCTAACTTGATTAAGAGCATATCAGATTGCTATGTTCTCCATAGTTAAACATCGTCAATTGCCAGCGCTTGTCACGAGGGTACAACGACCCGGCAAATCGCTGCCCAATTCTTCTGACCATCATCGACCAATCTGCTGATGCCCTCAATTTATCGTTTTATTCCCCGATCTTCGCACTTTGTCTTATAGCTCTGGAGCATTTGATGCATCCCATTTATTCTGATTTTCATCCTAATATTGAAAAGACGAGTAAACGCCATGCTAGAACTCCACAATGTCGTAAAAACCTATAACAAGACCGTGACGGCGGTTGATGATGTTTCTATGCAGTTGAGTAGCGGCGTGCTGGGGCTGATCGGCCATAACGGCGCTGGCAAGACTTCGCTGATGCAGATGATAGCGACATTGACCAAGCCGACCAGTGGTCAAATTTTATTTGACGGGATTGATATTGCCAAAAAGCCGAATGCGATACGCCAGCGCTTAGGCTTTTTGCCGCAAGACTTTGGCGTTTATCCTAACCTGAGTGCGCTAGAATTTTTACAGTATTTTGCGGCCTTAAAGGGTGTCCGCGATCCGTCTGGTAGCAGGATCAGACAATTGCTGGAGATGGTCAATTTGCATGAGCATGCGGATCGCTATGCCTCGACGTTTTCAGGTGGTATGCGCCGTCGCCTGGGGATTGCACAAGCTTTGCTGAATGATCCTGATATCTTGATTGTCGATGAGCCGACAGCAGGTCTGGACCCGGAAGAGCGATTACGGTTTCGCCAGCTATTGTCAGAAATCGGCTTTAAAAAATTAGTGATTTTATCGACCCATATTGTCTCCGATATTGAGAACATGGCAAGCCATCTGGCGATCATGCGCAAGGGTAAATTGATCGCTTACGACACCCCGGATAGTTTTGTAAAACATGGGCGCGGCCACATCTGGTCAGTCACCGTAAACACTCAGGAATATGAGTTGCTGAGCAAGCGTGTTCAGGTACTTCAGGTACAAAGACATGAATCCCAGATCCACTTGCGGATTGCGCATCCGCATTCACCTTGTAATGGCGCACTGGTTGCGGAGCCTAGTCTGGAAGAAGCCTTGATGGCACAGCAGTATGCGATTCAGGAGCTGGCAGCATGACCGCCTATGTTTTGTGGACGATGATACAAAGTGAAGTGCGCTTGCGTACCCGCCGTATCAGTAGCATCGTCGCGATCTTGGCGGTGGTCGCGATTACCTGGATGATGATTGCAGATCCGATTAGCGGTTCGGTATTGATATCCGTAGGCGATGCGAGGGTGGTTTACAATAGTTTATGCCTGGCGCTGGGTAGCTCGTTACTGGCGAATTTATTTTTTGGTCTGGGTGGTTTTTACCTGGTACGTGGTCGTATGAACGACGATTTTCGTAGCGGCTGCGGCAGCGTACTCGCAACGATGCCCATTAGTAACAGCGTATTTTTAATAGGGCGATGGCTGGGTGCGGTCGCTTATTTGTGTGTGCTGATATTGGCATTGCTGGCGACTATTCTGGTCTTGCATTTGTTGCGTGGCGAAGGGCCGATACAGTTGCTGGTGTATCTGAAAACCTATGTAATCGTATTTTTCCCTTCCGTCATATTCGCCTGCAGCATGGCTTTATTTTGCGAAGCGTTTGCCCCTTTATCTGGCAAGGCCGGTGACGTCGCGTATTTTTTTGTGTGGATGCTGCAAAGCACAGTACCGATTGTAATTGCTGATCATGGCTCCGTCACATCATGGACGCCGGCAATGATATTTGATTTTTCTGGAGTGGCGACATCCAATCTAGGGTTTCTGGCGATGTTTCATACCTCGCATTTTTCTATTGGTATTTCTGATTTTGATAAGACCTTGCCTCCTGTGGTGTTAGAAGGGGAGTTCTGGTCAACAACGGTAGTGCTGACGCGCATTGCTGGTGGAGTGATCGCGGCATTGCCTGTGCTGCTGGCGATCGCCTTGTTCCATCGGTTTTCTCCGGACAAAATCAAGCTTTCTGTCCGCCGCCAGTCTTGGTCTTTGATTGGGTTTGCCAACCGCTTGTTACGTCCACTGACCAAACTCACACGACCGCTATTTGCTTTGGCTGCCAGCCTACCTGGCTTTACCGGTCAGGTCGTAGCGGAGCTGGCTTTGAGCCTGGCGTCTAGTCCCATCATGAGCGCTGGACTTATATTCGCAATATTGGCGGGCTGCACCGTGGGCAGCGCACTACTAGGTGGCTTTGTTCTGATTGTAGTTGCATTTTGGGGCGTGCAAATCAGTGACCTGAGTGTGCGTGATTACCAGTCGGATACTGAGAGCATGACAGCCGTAGTCATGGGCGGTGCGTCGATGCGCTACTGGCGGCAAATTGTTGCCAGCTGCTTACTCGGCTTGCTATTAACTGCTCCGGTAATTGTGCGTTGGGCTGGTCACGATATGTTGCGCGCGGTGAGCTTAGTCAGTGGAATTTTTGCGATTGCTGCCACTGCCAATCTGTTGGGGCGGATGACCAGAACTTCCAGAACTTTTATTGCTCTATTTTTATTTGACTTATACCTTGCCACGCAGATTAAAGATGTCCCGTTTCTGGACGTAGTTGGTGCTAACGGGGTCGCAACGATATCATCGGTTGTTATGCAATCTCTATTTGGTTTGATTGTGAGTGTGTTTGCTTATGGCTACACCCGCTGGCGCGCGGCATGACCAGCGTTCAGCCATTTTTGTAGGGATTTTAATATACTCCCCTTATTATTTTTAAAAAATGGCTGATTGTCCAAGGAATGTATGGACAACTAAAATATACACTGGGGGAGTAATATTTAAGTACGATCTGATGTTCTGACCAACATGCGAGTAATCATCCCAATATAATGGTGTCAGTCTAGTTGCGGTTACCCGGAGAGTGTCCTATGATGGTATAAACATTACAACAAAACCATTATAAAAATAATGAGACATCTGTCCCAAGGATCGGATTCAGTTGACATGCAAATAGAAGCGGAGAGACAACTTGGTATGACCTGCGATCACTTACGCCGTCGCTTCTCGCATTGGATGGCCGTGATTGTTGTGATCGCTCTTGGTATGGTCGTCAGCGCTGAATGTATGGCGCTTGGAGTCTGCGAGAAGATCATCATTTCTGCGGACCCTGCTTATCCACCCTTGCATTGGTATGACGGCACCACCATGCACGGCGCTAGTGTTGCAGTCGCTAAACGGATTTTTACTGATCTTGGTGTGCCTTACGAGATTCGTTATCTTGGACCGTTTAACCGGGTCTTGGCCGCGGCGCAAAGTGGCACGATCGATCTGGTCGTTACACTTAAAGACATCCCGGAGCGCCGCACCTACCTCACTTTTAGCAACCCGGTGATGCTCAATCCCGTTGCCGCTTTTGTCCGTACTGACAAACAGATTAATTTTACGACCTGGGACGATCTGGTGGCACTGCGTGGTGGCGTTGCAAGAGGAAACCGCTTCGGTGAACCGTTTGATAGCTTTATAAAAAATAAGCTAAAAATTCAGGAAGCCAATGATCTTGAAACCAGTTTTAAAATGCTGGCAGCAGACCGTTTTGATTACGTACTTACGGGTTTCTATCCCGGCAGAGCGCTACTGATGTCTTATCCCAACGATCATAAAATCATCGCTCTTTATCCTTACTTAAGTGATGTGCCTAATTTTGCTGGCTTTGTCACACAAAGTCCTTGCCTTAGTTATTTGAATGCGTTTAACAAGCAATTAGATAAACTGATTAAAGAAAAATTTGTTGAGCAAGCAATAGAGCAAGCCAACCAGGAATGGCGTCAACATCCTGTTTTTTTTAAATAATCGGGCATGTCAGCAGAGCCCTTTTTATTTCTTAATCTGCCCTATCATCTGTTCTACAAAATCACCATCTGCATCGCTAAACCGCACACGTACCGGATACCATTCCAAACTCGGTGCCAGCCATAACTCTACCTGCTGATCTTTAGAATCCGGTGGCGGCGCTTTAATAATATGTACCGTGTCTAGCTGCCCTAATGCTGTGGATAAAGATTCATTTTGCATGACTTTAAACGTCCATGTTTCTGCATCGCGTCTGCCTGCCACAAACATTTTCCACTCGCTGCCGGGTTTAAATTTATTGCCTGCGGCGCGTGCCATCGCGACTAATTGCCAGCTTGCACTGGTGCGATCCTGTTCGCCACCTTTGATCGGATAGGTCTCAGTTGACTCACTAAAGCTGATGACTTTTTTATCGCCTTTGCGGTCAAAGCTGGTAATACTCTCTGGTTTGCGGAACCGTTTTTCATTAAATTTTTCTGGTTCTAAACCGTATTCGTCAACGCTGCCTACACTACTGGAATCCAGGATTTTGCCAAACAACATGGCGCGGGTTTCTGTCACGATACTGTATTTTTGCTCTGAGGTTTTCCATGCAACGCTGGCGTCACCGCCGAGAGTAATCCCGCTTTGCTTGGCTTTAATGGTGTACACCAAGGTCGCGGAAGGCGGCAGGTTAATACTTTGCTTGGCGTCTGCTTCTGCAGCGGTTGCAGCATTGGATGTAATCGCAGTGCTGCCAATAACGCTACTGAACAGAGTAGTGAGGATCAGTAAGCGACGCGATTTTTTAGTAGTAGTTTGTTCGGGCATCAAGAATAGTTTTGGCATAGCGGTTGGTCTTTCTTCATTTTATTGCGGCGTAATTTTGGTCACTATTTGAGTAGTGATGGCTCCACTACTTTCTGTATTTCGTACCTGCACGGGATACCAGTTTTTGTCTGGCGCAAACCAGACGTCGAGTTGCGAATTGTAGGCTCCGGGACGAGGCGGACGTACCACATGCCAGGTGTTAAATGTACCGAGTTTATTTTTTAATTCTTCTTGTCCAAGGATCACGAATTGGAAGTTAGTCGCATCGCGTTCTTCTGCGACTTGGATGACGATTTCTCGTCCGGTACGGAATTGGCTAGGATCGGCATAACCTATGCCTGCCAGTTGCATTAGCACCGAGGCTTTATCTTGTGCGCCGTCGGCCAGGGGCAAAGACTTATTTGAGGAGGAAAAGCTGACTAGCTTTTCTTCATAATTAAAATGGATCGCAGTTTCTGAGCGGTTACGTCTGGATTCGCTGCTGGTCACAGGTGCGATCCCCGCTTCGGTGATTTTTCCCTCACTTTTTATTTTCAATAAATTCAGTGTTGTGACCAACAAATTTACACCCGCATCCACCGACATACTATAAGCACGATCGCTGACATGCCAGTTGATTTCACCTACGCCATAAAAGGGATTGCCATTCGCTTCTGATCTGATCAATTGCAATTCTAGTAGCGCTGATGGTGGCGGGCTTACTTTAAATTGTGCTGATAAATTAGCGTTCTCGCTTTGGCTTGCTGTGGGAGCGGCAGTCTGTTCTGCTGTAGTTTGCTGCGCTGGGGTCAGCGGTGCCGCGATGTCAGACGATGTGCTGGCAGGATTAGGTGCAGAGGTGGCTGAATTGCTAGAAGCCGCGGGCTGCCTTGGTACCGGTGTGACTGCCAGATAACCTGCTGCCGCTTCGTAGATCGCGGTTTCCTGACTACCATCGGCAACCTGGCCTGGTAGTGGCGGTGCTATGGGCTGTTTTGCGGGAGCTGATTTTGGGCTTGGTGCAGGTGTTGCTACTGCTATCGATTTTTTATCAAGCTTCACTATTTTGCTTGGTGCTATTACTTCGTCCTGTTTTGTCGGAGTTTTCTGAATAATTTGGTTGACGTATAACAAACTAGGTTTGATCTCTGTATCTTTAAGATCTACACCGGAGGTCTTATCCGGAAGCGAATTAATCCAATGCAATGCCATGACATGCAGCAAGATTGCAGCAAGCACAAAAGCAAAAATTTTACGGTCGGGGCGCAGTCTTGTCAGCAGATTAGACGTCATGTTACGTTTAGCACTATTGCCTGTTGAATTTGGTTGGACTGAATTTGCGAATTAACTCAATAACGTATTAACTCAGGTACATACCTAAGATAGAGGTAGCAAAACGATCTTAGTTCATTTGCTCACATCAAGCTCTATGGTAAACGTTCTGGCGTCGACTTACGATGACTGTCGCCATGTAAAATGTAAGCAAAGCACTATTGCTGATAGCAATATGGGTAGCAGAGATGATTTTAAGTACGCACCAAAAATGAGGTTGTTGATGTTGTTTAGAGCAAAAAAAGTTTCTCGCTGGATTGCCTTATTGGTCGTTCTGTTGTTACCCGCCATCATAGCGCAACCCGCCTTTTCAGCTCCTGACCGTGCTGTTAATTCAGCTTCTAGTCCACCTTCTAAATTATCCTCAGTGATGACGGACAAAGTGCAGACCACGCCGATACGGATTGCCATGATAGACGGCTTGAGTGGTGCTTTCAGCAATGCAGGTGAGGCCGTCGTGCGTAACTTGCAATTAGCGATAGAGCAGGTGAACGCACATGGAGGCGTACGTTTGCCGGATGGCAGGCATCCGTTGAGTTTATCTACCTTTGATAATAAGCAAGGCGTAGAAGATAGTCTGACCTTGCTAAAGCATGTGACCGATCAGGACATCCCATTTATTGTGCAAGGTAATAGCTCCGCCGTAGCACTGGCTTTGGTGGATGCGATCAATAAGCATAACCAGCGTGTGCCGCAGCACCGGGTTTTGTTTTTGAATTATTCCGCAGTAGAACCAAGTTTGACGAATGAGAAATGTAGTTTTTGGCATTTTCGTTTTGATGCCAATGCAGACATGCGAATGAACGTGCTGACCGACGTGATCCGGGACGATGTGCATGCCAAAAAGGTGTATTTGGTGGGGCAGGATTATAGTTTCGGCAGACAAGTAGCAAGCGCTGCGCGCAGCATGCTGGCGGCAAAACGTCCAGACATGGCAATAGTAGGAGAAGACTTGCATCCGATTGGTAAGATCAAAGATTTTGCACCTTACGCTGCCAAGATCAAAGCCAGTGGTGCCGATACGGTGATCACTGGCAATTGGGGTAACGACCTGACTTTGTTAATCAAGGCGGTGAAAGAGGCGGGTATGGACATCAAGTTTTATACTTTTTACGCCAATGCTTTAGGCGCACCAGCCGCGATTGCTGATGCCGGAGTTGGTCGGGTACGTGCGGTGGCAGAGTGGCATCCCAATGTGGGTGGCGCTGAGAGTGATGCGTTTTATCAAAGCTTCCGCCAGCGCTACCCCGATCCGCGGGATGATTATGTGCATTTGCGTATGCAGGTGATGATCAGGATGCTCGTTGCCGCGATTGAAAAAGCCGGGAGTGTAGAAGCCGCTGCCGTCGCCAAAGCCTTGGAAGGTGCCAGCTTTAAAAACGGTTTTCATGATGCCAGCATGCGTGCCAGCGACCATCAACTGATACAGCCCCTGTATGTATCTGTGATGCAAAAACGTACCGACTTTAGCCGCGGAACTTTAAATGCTGGTGCAATGCGTGGTGCAGTGTGGTTTGATAATGAGGGCAGTGGTTATGGCTTTAAAACTGAACGCTATTTCCCATCACGATTGACGGCACTGCCGACCTCATGCAAGATGAGTCGATTCAACTGAATTTGATCTGCTGAATTTGCATCGGCAGATTTGACCCATTGGATGGATTCATATCCGCCGCATGTTCAAAAAAACGATAGCAATGCAGATAGCATTACAGATCGCACTACAGATAGCAACACCATCAGGAGACCACCATGACTTCCCCTTTTAATACCAGCGAGATTCCCGGTATGGCGTCGATGAATGACAGCTTGTCCTTCGTCAAAAATCTATGGGGCGGCATGCATATTCCAGGTATGGTCACGCCGACCGTGTCCATTGATGACTTAGATAAAAAAATCAAAGATCTGAAAACCGTAGAATCCTGGCTGACAGTCAACATGAACATGTTGCGCGGCACTATACAAGCACTAGAAGTACAGCGTGCAACGATTGCGGCACTCAATTCTTTAAGCGAGAGTTTCGCCAACACCATGAGCGCGGCAAGCGCGTCTTCAAGCTCACCCGCAAGCTCTTCTACAAGCTCGCCGGAGGCAGCAAAGCCTACGCGTGATTACTGGCCTAATCCTCCCGCTGATTCTGGCAATAACAAAGGTAGTTCTGAAGCCGCGCCCATATTTACACCCACTCCACCACCCGTTGTCAGCACGCGTTTGCCCGCAAGTGCGCCGCTTCCAGACCCGATACCCAATACCCCAGCACAGCACGCCACAGCAGAAGATGCCGCAGGCGCGGATAGTTCGACCCGGTTTAGCAACCCGGCAGCCTGGTGGAACTTGCTGCAAGATCAATTTAAGCAAGCAGTCAGCAAAGCAATGGCAAGCGAACCGGAGGAGCCAACGCCTGAAAAAGCAGCAAAAAAAGCCACTTCAACGTCAAGCAAGAGCGCACCTAAAAACTCAGTAAAAAAAGCACCGGAGAAGGCAGCAGCGGCAGCAGCGGCAACAACACCTACAGCCGCAGCGAAGAAAATTAAAGTCGTTAAAACCTCTGCCAAAACTAAACCCGGCACTGCGACCAATACGGCTGTCCATAAAGCAGCAAGTCAGTCGCCAATTAAAACTACTGTGGTAAAAAAGGCGACGGTGGCAGCAAAAAAACGCACTTCAACGTAAGCTTCATAAAGCTTGATGGCTGCTTAGCCCATGCTGATATAAGTAGTATCAATTGCCAGACAAAGGGCATATGCCGCATTAGCCATAGAGAATTTTTAAATATACTGCCTCTATGTATATTTAATTGTCCAGAGAATCATTGGACTATAAGGCGTATTTTGTAAAAATGAGGGGGAGTATATTGTGTTGGCGCTGTCCAGATCAATTTCTGGCAGCGCGTTTTAATGCCCGCATCAGGCTTCCCAGTATCGGCAGCTTTTCATATAATTCTTCCGCTGCATCCCAGTAATCCCGGTGATAACTGACGCGACCATCTTCTAGAAAACGTAAATGCGTTGCGCCTTTAATGCGCTGCAATTCGCTGGAAAACCGCTTCATCGTGAACAAAAAATCCCAACTGATAAAGGCTTCATTTCCTTGCAAAATATGGGTGTGGACTTTAAACCGCGGCTGGTTCACTTGCGAGAACATGTGAGAAAAAATTTTGATAATGGCGGCCACATCTTGTACCTCATTAAACGGATCTTTGAAGTAAGCTTTTTCAGCATAAATCGCGCTGATTTGCTGGCTGCTGTCAGGTGTGAGCGTCTCAAAAAAAACGATGAGTTTTTCCAACGCCTCTTCGTAGGCGTCTACCGCATTGACTACATTAGTAGCTGGATTAGTCACAATATGAGTGCCCACGCCAGGAAAAGAGTTCTCGTTCATAGTCCGGTCGTTTTATGGATCAACGCAAAATACCAGCGATAAGGCAGCAAACGCGCAAACCTGAGCCAGTTCGTAAAGCGTTTTGGAAAATGGATATGAAACTGCCCCAATTCTATGCCAGCTACTAGCTCTTGCGCGGCAACTTCTGCCGTGATTAATGAAGGCATTTCAAAGTCATTATCCGCAGTCAGCGGGGTTTTGACAAAGCCGGGGCTGATCAGGTACACCGCAATATTTTTAGGATGTAGATCAAAATACAGCGATTCACATAAATTGATAATCGCCGCTTTGGTCGGTCCATAAATCAGCGCTTTGGGCAGACCCGATAAACCCGCAACCGATCCCACAATGCCAATCCCGCCTTGCCCTTGTCGTAGCAAGGTCGGCAAAACGACATCCAGACAATTTAAGACTCCGCGCAGATTCAGATCGATCAGCTTATTCGCTGCAAGTAAATCAAATTCATCCGCCCGCATAGCGTTATAACCGCCTGCTACTACCAAGACCAAATCTATCTTGCCCCATGTTTGTATTAAGTTTGCATGTGCTTCAACTAAAGTCGCATGGTCGGTAATATCGACAGGCAAAATCATCGCCGCGCTATGACCTGCGGCTACTTGCTCCAATGTGGTTTTTTGCCGCGCCGACAGCGCCACATTGGCGCCTTTTTGCAGTAATAACTTGGCGGTCTCCGCGCCGATGCCAGTGGAGGCACCGATGACCCAGACGTGTTTTCCGCGCCAGTCGCTTATGCGTGGATTCATTTGCTATCACGTTTAGTAAAGGACAGAGTGACGCTACCTAGCGAGATGCCATACTTGCTCATCAAGGCACGGTTCAGCATAATTTTGTCATCCATCAATACCATCAGATCATCAAAATCAACATTGATAATTTTCCCGTCTACGGGCAAGGCGAGCACATAATTCCAATGCAAAGTATTACCCGAAATGACGCCTTTGGCTTCACCCACGACATCGGCTGCGGTGCCGATAAAAGTCGTTTCAGAGGTTTTTTTCAAAGTCCAGACGCGCTTTTGCTTGGTACCGTCCGAGTAAGTAAAATCTTCATCCAGTGTGCCGGTATCGCCATTCCAGTTGCAATGCATGACGACGGTAAAACGTTTCACGATTTTGCCTGAGCGATCTTGGAACATACCCCAGGCATCAACCACACCGTTGAAGTAACGGGTCAATTCTAATGTTGGTTTTTCTGTTGCGTACATGGAGGGTTCAAAACTACTGGCGCAAGAGCTCAGCAACAAGGCGACGGAGACACCCATGGTTAGCCGGCTGAATTTACTGAATGCTTGCATAACGGAACGGAAAAATAGGTTCATCAGGATGTCCTTGATAAATTAAAAATAGACCAAGCTTAGTGAGGCGGTTTTGTTGCTTTGGGAGATGCCTTGGTTACTGCATTAGATGCATCAGCTGTGTTAGCCGTTACTGCCAGCCAGCAATTTTTGGCGCAAATCCGGAGCAGTTGTTTTTTTATCTAACCAAATAGAAAAAAAAGCATTCGCAAAATCAGCGTCTTTAATTTCACCCAATAATTTTCCATCTAAGTAAAACCGGGCTGCTTCGGCAGGTATAAAAATGCCGGTAATGTGATTACCTTCTTTTACATCAGGAAACAGTTTTCGCATTTGCTCCAGCCAGATTTTACGCTGATCTGCCGTGCCTAATTTTAGCTTTTGAATCTCTTCAATACTCGCTTCGGCAATTTTGCTGCCCACCAGCGAGCGTGCATATGTCAAATCCAATGCTAGCGGTTCCTTGCCTAATTTGCCGCTGGCCTCGGGTGTATAGCCATCTTTGCCTACCCATAACTGAGCATCATAAACCGCAATCCCGAACCAGCGGAATGTGCCACTACCCAAGGCATGTGCTTGCGGGATTTCTTTTTTGATGTGCTCTGAATCTGCTGCCATTGCTTCCATAGTCACCGAGCTGGCGAGTAGCAGTGAACATAGCAACAAAAATAAAGCACGCAGTGAGCGCGATGGATGCGGGCGACTCATTTTTTTACCAAAGTGAATTGTGCGACATCAATACTATGAGCGCGGAAGCCTGCTTCGCAATAGGCCAGATAAAATTCCCATGTGCGGAAAAATTCGTCGTCAAAACCTTGCGCCCTGATTTCTGTTAACTTGGCCATAAAGGCACTACGCCATTCTTGCAAAGTTCTGGCGTAATCAAGACCAAAGGTAAAAGTATCAACCACTTCCAGGCCATGTTCCTGCGCGTATTGTTTAAAGATTTGTATCGAAGGTAGCATGCCGCCTGGGAAAATGTATTGCTGAATAAAGTCTGTCCCTTTGCGATAACGGTCAAATAAATCATCGGCAATCACGATACTTTGTACGCAGGCACGACCACCTTTTTTCAGATTGCGGCTGATACATTCAAAATAGCTTGGCCAGTAAGATTCACCGACGGCTTCAAACATTTCGATCGAGGCGATCGCGTCGTAATTACCATGAGCATCGCGATAATCCTGGATGTGCAATTTACTTTTTTCATGCAAGCCTGCTTTTTGCAAACGCTCTTGCGCAAAATGGAGTTGTTCTGTCGAAAGCGTCAGTCCGGTGACATGCGCAAATGCCTCGGTTGCGGCAACCTCCGCAAAGCCGCCCCAGCCGCAACCAATTTCCAGAATATTATCTTGTGGGTGTACTTGTAACTGCTGCAAGATGCGTCGGTATTTTGCCAGTTGCGCATCATGCAAAGTTTCCACTTTATCGCCGGAGAATAAGGCACTGGAATACGTCATAGAAGGATCAAGCCACAGGCGATAAAAGTCATTGCCTATGTCATAGTGCGCATGAATATTTTTTTTGCTACCAGAGCGTGAGTTACGGTTTAAAAAATGCTTTACCCGATACAGCAAGTTGCCCCACCATGTACCATAAATCACGGACTCTAACTGCTGACGATTGCGCGAAATCATTTCTATCAAAGCAGGCAGTTGTGGCGTACTCCAATTGCCCGCAATGTAGCTTTCTGCAAAACCGATATCGCCAGATTTTAAGACGGAGCGGCAGAGCTGCCAATCTTTCATATGCAATTGAATTTTTGGATGATTACCATCGCCAAAAGTCGCTATTTGCTGATCAGGAAATTGGATAGTCAGGCTGCCATATTGCAGCTTATTGAGCAGACTAAGAACAAATTTTGCCTCTGCTGGAAACTCTGCTGTATTGATCGCTGCAGTTTGATCTTGGTCTGGGTTTAATGTTGGATGCAGGCTGCTCATCGGCTTACCTCTTTGGCAGGGGGAATAGGTTTAGAAAAAAATGGAACACGTTTTATCCAGAGATAAAGCGCTTGTAAATGGATGCGTGCGACGATACCAAAGGTGAGTAAGGGATAGCGCAGCAAAGCCCAGGCAACGAGTTGGTTGCTGAGAGAGTTTTCTCCACCGGCGATACTGGTCAATAACAAAGGCCCGGTGTCGTCGTCATAATCAATTCGCGCAACATGCTGTAACCGAATTGCATCACCGATCTGGCGCGTCGCTTGCATAAAGCGAAAACGGTATTTGCCTTCTATCGCGCAAAAAGGGGAGACATGGAAGATTTTTTTGGCGATTAATTCTTGGCCATATTTTTGTGCCGCACCAGTGTCTAGCAAGTAAATATGTTTTTCGCCAAAGGTATTGCGTACCTCACACACGATGGCACGTAATTCGCCATCTTCGCGATGGCAAAACCAGAATGAGACTGGGTTAAATACATAACCTAACACTCTTGGAAAACTTTGTAGCCAGATTTCACCCGTGGCGTCGGTCACATTTTCTGATTTGAGTAAGTTGTCAATCCACGGCAACAAGGCTTGCTGCCCATCGCCATGATCTTTGTCGTAAAACGACATCAGATTAAAGCGATTGCGCGAGAACAGGCGACATCCGTTTTGGCTTGCGCTGACACTTGCATTTCCCAAGGAGCGCAGAGGTACGCGGATAAAAAATACGCCATAGTTAAAACGATTCGCCGCCGGGCGCAAACGGTGATGCCGAACCTCTCCTATACAGAGTTGGATGGTCGCGGTTAGCTTGGCGTCCATGGCTCAGGCAGCCTTGCTAGTTTGTTGCTGATGCTGCGACAGCAATTGTTCGGCTACAGCTAAGCCTGATTTCAAGCCATCTTCATGAAAGCCATACCCAGTCCAGGCACCGGCAAACCAGGTGTGCGCCTGGCCTTGGATTTGGTGTAAGCGAGTTTGTGCTTGTATGGCCTTTTGATCAAACACCGGATGGGCATAATCAAAGCTGGCCAAGACTTTTGCCGGATCAGGCTCGCTGATCGGATTTAAGGTCACGATCACGGGCGTACTGAATGGCAAAGGTTGCAATTGATTGATCAGATAATGTACGCAGACCTTGGGTTCGGCACCGCTTTCACTTTGGTAATTCCAGGCCGACCAGGCTTTTTTCTGCTCGGGTAAAAAGCGGGCGTCGGTATGCAATACCGCTCTGTTTGGCTCATAAGTGACTGCCGATAAAATGGTCTGCTCATTGGTGGAGGCGTCTGCCAGCATGCGCAGGCTCTGGTCGCTATGGGTTGCTAAAACGACGTGATCAAATTCTTGCAAACCATCTTTGGTCTGGATCTGTACCGTCTTTTTGGGTGTGCGATGAACCGCCAGAACAGGCGTGTTCAGATAACGATTTGGTAGCTCTTTGAGCATTTGATCGACATAGTGTTTAGCTCCGCCTTTGACGGTTTGCCAGCGTGGTCGGTCATTGACTTGCAACAAGCCATGATTGTGGCAAAACTGTACAAACGACGACAAAGGAAAGGCCATCATCGCAGCGGTAGGGCAAGACCAGATGCAGGCCGCCATCGGCAGTAAATACCAGGAACGGAATTCTGCGCTGTAGTGATGCTTATCTAAAAAAGCGCCGAGCGAAAGCTGAAAATCATTATTACTGTTAGCTGATGCTGTTGCCGCTTCTTTGGCCGTATTGGCCAACGCCGTAGTTTGTTTGTTAAAACGTAAGATGTCTCTTAGCATGCGCAAAAAACCGGGGCTCAACAAATTGCGACGTTGTGCGAAAACGGTATCAAGATTGGCGCCCGCCCATTCCATCATCCGCTTGCCGATGGGCATTTTTACCGAGAATGACATGTCGGTGGCGACGGTTTCTATCTCAAGTTCTTTAAATAGCTGAACCAGATTGGGATAGGTTTTGTGGTTAAACACTAAAAACCCCGTGTCGACACCATAAGTGCAGCCGTCTAGGGTCACATCTACTGTGTGCGTGTGTCCGCCAAAATAATCATTGGCTTCAAACAAGCTAACGTGATGTTGCGCCTGGGATAAGCGATAAGCGCAAGAGAGGCCGGAGATGCCGGAACCGATGACCGCAATTTTCATCATATTCAAACAAGGAAGGTAGTAGTCTATTAATATAATTGCAAAGTTACTTTGCTTCTACTGTCTTTTACGCATGACTTGAGTAAACGGATTCAATTCAAACGATTTATTGGCACAAGGATAATCTTTGATTCGCGGATCAGATTGCGGAATCTTTATGTTTAATTTTCACGTATAAAAATGGGCACGCCTTAGCGCACCCCCATTTATAACGATACATCAATTACTGACCGATCTTTGCGATGACCCGTTCTTTATAGTTTTGCCCCTGATTATTTACTTTGCGACCCGCAATTAAGCTTATTGCGCCAACGCTTTTTCGATATCTGCGACCAATTTTTTATCGTCTGGCGTAGTCACGCTGGAGTAAGCCGCTACGACATTGCCTTTGCGATCGATCAGATATTTATAAAAATTCCATTTTGGTGTGGTGCCGGTTGCCTTGATTAATTCTGCATGCAAGGGATTGACGTCTTTTCCTTTGACCGATGATTTAGAGAACATCGGGAATTTCACGCCGTAGGTATTAAAGCAAAAATCGGCGATTTCCTTGCTGTTACCTGGTTCTTGCTGACCAAAATCATTGGATGGAAAGCCGAGCACAACCAAGCCTTTAGGATTATATTTGGCGTGTAACGCTTCCAAGCCTTGATATTGGCTGGTAAAGCCGCAGTAGCTGGCAGTATTCACAACCAGAGTCACTTTGCCGGCGTACTGACAAAGATCTTGTGGCGCATCGTCTTGTAAGCGGTTAAACGTATGGTGTAAGACAGCAGGGCAACTTGCCGTAGTGTCTGCCAGTGCAGTATCCGGTATTGCAACGCTAGAAATGCCAGCAACCAAGCTGAATAATAATGCGCCGCTGATTTTGTGAGAATAAGACATACATGCTCCTTGATTACGATGACATCCAATTTGACTCGGTTTGCGTATCTTATATTAAGTTGAAAAATTCTGTCATACCCCAACATGAACAGAAAGTAGACCCTGAATTTGCACCATCTCAGAGTATGTTTTTGTGGATAAGTCCTGATGCGCTCATCTGAGGAATGTCCCGTTTTCACTTTTTATTTGTCGTGAAGCAGTCATATCTGTCTGGTAAAATCGAGTAAATATTTTTATTTTTGCTGTAACTTTGTAAGGGTCATTATGCTTTACCCAGAACTGTTTAAATCCTTAGAGCAAGTCCGCTGGAACATGGATACCGACATCAAGTGGGATCAGTACGATGCTTCTAAGTTGACGCTGGAACAGGCGCAAACCATCAAGATGAATGCGATTACCGAATGGTCTGCATTGCCTGCCACCGAAATGTTTTTGCGTGATAACCGGGGTGACAGCGATTTTTGCGCTTTTATGTCTATCTGGTTTTTTGAAGAGCAAAAGCATTCTTTGGTCCTGATGGAGTATCTGCGTCGCTTCCACCCGGAATTGGTACCAACCGAGGAAGAGCTGGATAAAGTTCGCTTTGAATTTGATCCTGCACCACCGTTAGAAACTCTGATGCTGCATTTTTGCGGCGAGATTCGTCTGAACCATTGGTATCGCTGCGCCTCCGACTGGCACACCGAACCCGTCATCAAACAAATTTACAAAATCATTAGCCAGGATGAAGCACGTCATGGCGGCGCCTACTTGCGTTATATGAAAAAGGCTTTGGGCGAAGCAGGCGATACCGCACGTGCAGCTTTCGCCAAGATTGGCGTCTTGATGGCATCTGCCCGCCGCACGGAAAAGCCTTTGCATCCGACCAATTTGCATGTTAATCAATCGTTGTTTCCTAATGACACCATACAAAGTCGCTTGCCAGATCCTGATTGGCTGGAGCGTTGGTTAGACGGGCAAATTAATTTTGATATCGTGTGGGAAAAGAAAGTCATAGAACGTATTTTGCATAATATGTCGCTACTGTTTGAGCGTACTTTTGAGTCGGTACAAGATTTAAATCGCTATCGTAAAGAAGTGTCACAAAGATTGGCTGCGAGTGACAATGCGGTGCTGGCGGCCGGCGTGGTGCCAGGCGCTGTTTAAGATTAATGGCTAGCCTCGGCTGCTCGCTAATCTGATCTGGTTTTAGCTAAAATAGCTGCATTCGTTTGCAGCTATTTTTTATATGTATTTAATATACTCCCCATTCATTTTATGAAATATGCCTTATTGTCCATTCATTATCTGGACGATTAAAATATACATGATGGGAGTATGTTGATAGATGTTCACAGGAATCGTGAAAATGATCTGGCACCAGGAGTCTTATCCGGTATCCGTTTTTATCAGCATTCTGCGTAATGACATTGGCCGATGGATTGAATCGATAGCAAAATAAATGGACTATTTCGAAAACAAAATCACCAGCTTCGCTGATCTGCAACAACGTGTCGCCGCCTTGCCAAAACCGGTCGTGATGACCAATGGTGTGTTTGATATTTTGCATCGTGGTCACGTCACTTATCTGGCGCAAGCACGCATGTTAGGTGGTTCTTTGGTGGTGGCGGTCAACACAGATGCATCGGTCAGACGCTTAGGCAAGGGCGATGACAGACCGGTCAATCAATCTCAGGACAGAATGGCGGTATTAGCCGCGTTGGAGGCGGTCAGCCTGGTCGTAGATTTTGATGACGACACTGCCTTGCAGGCGGTGCAACTGGCGCACCCCGACATTTACGTTAAAGGCGGCGATTACGATATGAGTGCCATCCCCGAAGGCCAGGCAGTATTAGCCTATGGTGGTCAGGTTGCTGCAATTGAATTTGAACATGATCGTTCTACCAGCCAATTATTAGCGCGAGTGCGCTCACAAAAATAAATAGAACCTGCGCAAGACGATTTGAGTTGTGTTGCAGCGCTCGCACTTAAATCGCGGTGGCGTTATTGCTCTGCATGGCGCATGCCATCTGCGTTTCTGCGAAGTGGTAGCGGTCTAATGGACAATCTGGGTTTTGACTTCAGCCCGCCAGTAGCCGCTCAAAATCCTCCGGCGGTATTGGTCTGGAAAACAAATAGCCTTGCGCAAAATCACACCCGGCTTGCTTTAATAAGTCACGTTGCTCTTCAGTTTCTACGCCTTCTGCAATCACTTTTAATCCTAGCTTGTGCGCCATGACAATAATGGCTTCTGCCAGAGCGCTGTCGCTTGATCCTGGGGTCATATTACGGACAAAAGACTGATCAATTTTGAGGTAGTCGATGTCGAATTTTTTTAGATACGATAGCGAAGAATACCCGGTCCCAAAATCATCCAACGCAACTTGCATCCCTGCATCGCGGAACTGTAATAATTTATCGCTGACGAGGGTGCTGGCGTCCAATAGCAAGCCTCCAGTAATTTCGATGGTAATTGCCTGACCGGGCAACTCTGCCTCATGCAAATGATTGATCCAGTTCGCATAACGAGAACCGTCGCGTTGGAATTCTACCGGTGATTGATTAATGCTGATTTGAAAATTCTTCTGCGCCGGATATAGGTTTCTCCAGCGTTGCAGCCAACGTACCGAGGCTTTAAAAACAGTCTCGCCAATATCAAAAATCAAGTCACTGGTCTCAGCAATGGCGATGAATTCCAGCGGGCTGATAAAGCCTCGTTGCGGGTGCTGCCAGCGTATTAAGGCTTCCGCTTTTTGGATGATGCCGGTGCTTAAGTCAATAATCGGTTGGAAATACACGGAGAGTTGTTGCTCTGCGATGGCGATGCGTAAATCGCTGCCCAACCGTAATCGCGCCAATGCCGCAACTTGCAGACTGGGTGTGAAGTAATTAAAACGATTGCGACCGGCATTCTTTGCAGCATACATCGCCTGATCGGCGTTCTTCAATAAGTCGTCCAGGCTGACGGCGTCATCTGGATACAAGGTAATGCCAATACTGGCAGATAAGAATACTTCTTCGTTCGCCAGTTGAAATGAGCTAGACATTTTTTTGATAATGCTTTGTGCGATCTGCTCTACGTCTTCCGGGTTATGTTGATCTGGAAGCGAAACAGTAAATTCATCGCCACCTAATCGGGCGACTGTGTCGGATTCTCTGACGCAAGTGAGCAGCCGTTTGGCAGCTTCTACCAGCAGGATATCGCCGACAGAATGGCCTAGCGTATCGTTTACTTCTTTGAAGTGATCAAGATCAATAAATAGCACGGCTAGTGAGCGACCATTACGCTTACTTTTCTTGATATCTTGCTCAAGCCGGTCATAAAACATGCGGCGGTTGGGTAGCCCGGTGAGCGTGTCGATATTAGCTTGCTGCCAGATCATGGCCTCGGCATTTTTACGTTCGGTAATGTCCAGATGCGTACCGACCATGCGCAGTGGCTTTCCCTCTTGATCACGTTCTACGATGGTGCCTATGGATTGGAGCCAGCGCCACTCGCCAGAGCGAGTTTTTTGACGAATTTCTACGCGATATTCGGAGATTTTTCCGGCCAGATAATCCTGGTAAATAGTACTTGCTTTATCTACGTCATCGGGATGCAGACGAGCGAACCAGGCGTTGCTGGTTTCATTCATTTCTGCAACGGTATAGCCAAGCATATTGGCATATTCTTCATTGACGATAGTGGCGCCGGTTTGTACATTTAGATCATACAAGCCCTGATGATTTGCCAACAGCGCCATGCGCAGACGTTCGGCACTTTCCTGCAAGGCGGTTTCTGCATTTTTACGTTCTGAGATATCGGTATGGGTGCCGATCACCCGTACTGGCAAACCTTGGGCATTACGTTGTATGACGGTGCCGCGGGTCAATATCCACTTCCAGGTACCGTCCTTGCATTGCACCCGATGTTCGTTCAAATAAATCGGCGTGAGGCCATCAAAATGCGCCTGACGGTCGGCGTACATTTGTGCCAGATCTTCGGGGTGAGTGCGCTTGTCTAGCTCTTCCGATAAGTCATTAATGTCGGTGCCGCCGTAGCCGTAGATTTCTTTCAGTCTTGGCGAGAGTATTTCTACCCCGGTTTGCGGTTACCAGTCCCAGACACCGTCGCCTGAAACTTCCAGCGCCATTTTCCATAGCTCTTCATTTTGCTTGTACTGTTCTTCGCTTTTCTTTTGCTGAGAAATATCCTGTACAAAAGCGTACACACCGCGTACGCCGTCAATATCCATGTCTGGGTAGAGTTCTATTGTCACCCAGCGGTCATTGCCCGTAACGTATTTCATATACGTTTCAAACGAGACAAATTCACCACTGAGTGCGCGACTAAGATGAGGGAGTGATTTTTCAAATGCCTGTTCACCGACTACGACAGACACTTTCAGACCAATCACATCGGTTTTATCGTAGCCAAACCATCGC
This sequence comes from Undibacterium sp. GrIS 1.8, assembly GCF_040544445.1. Classification (NCBI taxonomy): domain Bacteria; kingdom Pseudomonadati; phylum Pseudomonadota; class Betaproteobacteria; order Burkholderiales; family Oxalobacteraceae; genus Undibacterium; species Undibacterium sp. GrIS 1.8. The sequence continues at coordinate 39,741 of NZ_JBEONQ010000022.1, forward strand.
TCATAAGTTTTGTTGGCGAACTGGTAGCGATACTCTTTGTCGATATACGAAATACAGACAGGCAGGGCGTCAATCAGATTCATCAGATCATGATTGGAATTTTGAAAGCGTTGATTGATTTGCTTGGTAGTGCTGATGTCTTCCACAATGCCGCGTACCGTACCTGCATGTTTGATCGCAGCGGCGTTGCTAAGTTGTTTGTCTGTATTCAGAATGCCGCGCTGTTGTAACCACTGAACCTCGCCTTTGGCGTTGGTCAGTTGGTATTCGATTTCAAACGGCGTGCCGTGGCGCACGGTGTTGCGCAAGGCTTCTTGCAATTGCTGCCAGATATCGCTGGGATAGAAACTTTTAGCCTCAGCCTTGGAGAGCCGTGCTTTGCTGGGATCGCGACCCATGATCGCGCACATCTGCGGTGACCAGACAAATTCTTCCGCTTCTTCATTCCAAGTCCATGTACCGACATTTTTCAATTGTGGCGCCTTATTGGTTGCTGTCCGGTCGTGCTCATTGGTGTTTAGCCATCATGCTTCAGTACGCTGAAGGGTCACGGCCTGATCTTGCCGCATAAATATTAACGCGTCGCTTGGTAAATAGACATACTTTTTCAACTCAAACGATCTGTTGTTGCAGTTTGCCAAAACTAGCAGAGATAGTTGGGATGCCCGCCTCAGCTTGAATCTTGCTTCGGCTTGGGCGATGTTTATTCAAAACTACCCAATTTGTTGCAGCTTATTTCATCTGGTCCAAACTGACTAATGCGTTCCGTCATTGCTCGTTTTAATATCCGCTGAAAAAAGAAAACCACTTTCTATGAGGTTATATATCGCATCAAGCAAAGCGCGTTGTTTGCAATTTAGCGCCTATTCCTCAGACTGATCTCTACCGGCAATAACTATATACTCCTGCATAGTATTATTTATTGTCCATATAAAGTCTGGACAATCAGGCAGTTTATTGAAAAATGGTGGGGAGTATATGGTTTTTTCGTATTCTTAGATTTCTCTGGATGATCATGCGCCGCCTGCAAAGCCGTTTTGACGCCACGCCTCATACACCACGATGGCGACTGTGTTGGACAGATTGAGACTACGGTTGTCGGGGCGCATCGGTAGCCGTATTCTTTGTTCGGACGGGAAGGACGCGCGTAACTCGGGCGCTAATCCGCGTGTCTCTGCGCCAAATACAAAATAATCGCCTGGCTGAAACTGTACGGAGGCAAAGGTGGATGAACCATGCGTCGTCATCGCAAACATACGCGTCAGATCGGGTTGCTCTTGTTCTAAAAACGCGGCGTAGTTTTTATGTACTTTCATCGTGGCGTAGTCGTGATAATCCAGACCAGCCCGCTTCATCTTGCTGTCATCTAGCGGAAAGCCGAGAGGTTCAATCAAGTGTAGCTGCACACCGGTATTGGCGCACAGCCGGATAATATTGCCGGTATTCGGCGGGATTTCGGGTTCGACCAAGACGACGTGGAACAAGGTGATTTCCTTTCAGCAGCGCTTTTTGCGCCGCTATAAATATGTTGGTTTTGTTAATGTATTAGTGGGGCAGGGTTCGGGCAAAAACATAATTGCTGATTCTACGTGCGCCAAAACGTTTTAACACAGTGGCGATTTCATGCAACGTGGTGCCGGTGGTCATGACGTCATCGACGATGCCGATATGCTTACCGTAAATTTGTTCAATCAATAGCTCGTTCGGGATGAAGGCGTTACGGACGTTTTTTTGTCTCTCATCAGGGTGCAGGCTACTTTGTCGGGCAGTGTTGCGGGTGCGTTCCAGCAAGTCGGGTAAAAATGGAATGCCAAGCTGACGAGATAAAGGTTTGCCAATCTCAACTGCCTGATTAAAGCCACGCTCAATCAATCTTTGCTGGCCTAGCGGCACCGCTGCCAGCAGATCAGGTAAATCGCCTTTAGCATCTTGCACAATCGCGTCGCGTAGCAAGTCGGACAATAGCGGCGCTAACATGAGCTGGTGTGCAAATTTGAGCGCCAGGGCTAATTGATCTACGGGTGCTACGTAATTGCAGGCGACGACAGTGTGATCAAAGCTGGGTGGGTTTGCGATACATTCGCCGCAGCGCACTCCACCTAGCGGTGTTTTTTCGATTGCAGCCGTCTGCGTGCTTTGCTCTATTTGATCTGATGATGTCGGCAGCGGCGTAGTGAGTTGTGTTGGTAGCTGAGTTAGCAGTGGCAGCGCGCACTGGCTGCAACGCGATACGCTTGCAGTGAAAAAATCCTCATAACAATCGGTACAGATCAATTCAGATTTTCTTGCAGACTTGTTTGACAGATGCAGGCCGCATAACGCGCACGAGGACGGCAAAAACTGGACAGTTTTTGCGAGCTGTGTGCTGATGGCGGTCGCTATTTTGGCGAAATGCATAGATGGCATGCGGCGAATTGAATGACAAGCGTGTAAACTCTGCGCATTATCGCACCCCCTCACACTGATTGCCATGCTCAGCGCCCCTATTGATTTAAGTCGTGTTCGTCGTTTGTTTGCAGATCCCCAAAAACTGGCGGGATCAGATTTTTTGCGTCGCGAAATCGCTAGCCGTATGCGGGAAAAATTAGAGCTGGTAAAAATACAGCCAGAACGTCTTCTGGATGCCGGTTGTGGTGAGGCAATCGATCTGATTCATATGCAGAGTTTGTTTCCGCAAGCGCATTTATTGGGGGTGGACGCATCGCTGCCGATGTTAAAGGCTGCGGCTGAGAAGCAAGCTAAGGCGCAGACTGCGGTTAGTCGAGTATTAGGGAAGTGGTTGCCAGCGGGTTTGCGCTCAAGTTCCCGGTCGGACTTGCTCTGCGCCGATTTTGCCCGTTTGCCGGTAGCGGCGAATACTGTCGATCTGGTCTGGTCGAATCTCGCTCTGCATTGGCATCCGCAACCCGATTTGGTCTTTGCTGAATGGCGACGGGTGTTGCGAACTGAAGGTTTATTGATGTTTTCTTGTTTCGGGCCAGATACTCTGATCGAATTGCGTCAGGTTTTTGCAAAAATTGACGGATTGCCGCATACCTTGCCATTTGTAGACATGCATGACTTTGGCGATATGCTGGTGAATGCTGGTTTTTCTACACCGGTGATGGATATGGAAAAAATCACCTTGACTTACAGCGACGTCGAAAAGCTCTTTGCCGATGTGCGTGCCTTGGGCGGCAATCCTCTTCTTACACGGCGCCAGGGCTTGCTGGGCAAACATGATTTTCGTCGTCTGTGCGACGCATTGCTACAGATGCGCGGTGCCGATGGCAGAATTCCGCTGACATTTGAGGTGGTATATGGGCATGCTTTCCGGCCAATACCCAAAAAATTAGTATCGGGGGAATCCATCATTCGCTTGGATTTTCCTAAAAAGTAATTTGGTATAGCGAAAATATTTTATAAATTTGCCGAAAATAGCAAATTTTAAGTGTCGTAATCTAGGCTCAATTTGCGCTTAATATTGGCGATTTGAACCGCATTCCGCTTGATATACCGCGGCTTTACGCCTTATACTCTCGCAGTTGTGGAAGTTGCCATCATGCATTGACGATCATTATTGAGTTAGAACACTAAGATATAACTTAAAGATGTAGTAAGAGTTCAATAAGGATTCAGTAAGCGCGTGTTGCAAATTAGGCACTTCTGTTAAAAGCATTCTAATGGGTTTTTTGGGGAAATCATGAAATACGCGAAGCGATTACCGTCGTTAATGCTTGGTGCCTCGCTCCTGGCGGCAGGTATGCCATCATGGGCAGTGGTGGATAGTCAGGGCGGTCCTGCAGTGATGCAGTTGAACTTGCAGACACCAGTGACGCAGATAGCATCACAAATTTATTCACTGCATAATTTGATGCTCGTGATTTGCCTGGTTATTTTTGTGGCTGTCTTTGGTGTGATGTTTTATTCGATTTTTAAACATCGTAAATCAGCAGGTCATAAAGCGGCGACTTTCCATGAAAGTACCACCGTCGAAATTCTCTGGACTATCGTCCCATTTATTATTGTGATCGCTATGGCCTTGCCAGCGACCAGAACAGTAGTAGCGATGAAAGATACGTCCAACGCAGATATCACGATCAAAGCAACCGGCATGCAATGGAAGTGGGGTTACGACTACCTCAAAGGTGACGGCGAAGGGATTTCTTTCTTGTCCACGCTGGCAACACCAAGATCCCAGGTCGGTTCTCCTGGCGTCGCTCCCTCTGAAGCACGTGGTGACAACTACTTGTTAGAAGTTGATAACGAAGTGGTCGTGCCGGTCAATAAAAAAGTTCGCCTGATTACTACTGCGAATGACGTCATTCATTCTTGGACTATCCCTGCATTTGGCGTAAAACAAGATGCGATTCCTGGTTATGTTCGTGATACGTGGTTTAAAGCAGAAAAGATCGGTACTTACCGCGGTCAGTGCGTGGAACTGTGCGGTAAAGAACACGCATTTATGCCTATCGTCGTCAAAGTCGTCTCTGATGCAGACTATAAAGTCTGGGTCGATGGTAAGAAAAAAGAAATGGCTGCAAAAGCAGACGACCCAAGTAAAGTCTGGACAGTGGATGAGTCTAAAGCGCGTGGGGAAAAGATTTATGCCGCGAATTGCGTAGCTTGTCACCAGGCTAATGGTAAAGGCGTACCAGGCGCATTTCCTGCCTTGGATGGTTCTGCAGTCGTGAATGGCCCGCGCGCCGGACAAATTGATATTTTGCTCAACGGTAAAAATAACAAAATGCCTGCATGGAAATCAGTTTTGTCAGATACAGAAATTGCTGCTGTAATTACTTACACACGTAATAGCTGGTCGAATAAAGCCGCCGAAAATATCGTTCAGCCAGCAGAAGTGCTCGCTGCTCGTAAGTAATAGCATAGTAAGAACAGGAGAAACTGATGAGCTCTACTACAGTCGCGCACGCTCACGACCACGCACATGATGACCACGCTCACGACCATCCACATGGCTGGCGTCGTTACTTATTTGCGACCAATCATAAAGATATCGGTAATTTGTATCTATGGTTCGCATTCACGATGTTGTTGTCTGGCGGTGTCTTAGCACTGATTATCCGTAGCGAATTATTTCAGCCTGGTCTGCAGTTAGTCCAGCCGGAATTTTTTAACCAGTTGACGACCATGCATGGTCTGATCATGGTGTTCGGTGCGATTATGCCGGCTTTCGTTGGCTTCGCTAACTGGATGATTCCGCTGCAAATCGGCGCGTCTGATATGGCGTTTGCCCGCATGAACAATTTCTCATTCTGGTTGATGCCTCCTGCTGCATTGTTATTGCTAGGCTCGTTCTGGGTTCCAGGTGGTGCAACTGCTGCCGGCTGGACATTATATGCACCGCTGTCCACGCAAATGGGACCTGGTATGGATATGGCGATTTTCGCCATCCACATCATGGGCGCTTCATCCATCATGGGTTCGATTAATATCATCACGACGATACTCAACATGCGCGCTCCTGGCATGACTTTGATGAAGATGCCGATGTTTTGCTGGACCTGGTTGATTACAGCTTATTTGCTGATCGCTGTAATGCCTGTCTTGGCTGGTGCGATTACGATGACATTGACTGATCGTCATTTTGGTACCTCTTTCTTTAATGCTGCTGGTGGCGGTGATCCTGTGATGTATCAACATATTTTCTGGTTCTTCGGACATCCAGAGGTATACATCATGATTCTCCCTGCGTTTGGTATCGTCTCGCAAATTGTTCCCGCATTTGCCCGTAAGCCTTTGTTTGGTTATGCTTCCATGGTCTATGCAACGTCGTCAATCGCGATTTTGTCTTTCATCGTTTGGGCGCATCACATGTTTACAACAGGTATGCCAGTGACTGCGCAGCTGTTCTTCATGTATGCAACGATGCTGATCTCTGTTCCTACCGGTGTCAAAGTATTTAACTGGATTGCGACGATGTGGAGAGGCTCGATGACGTTTGAGACGCCAATGTTGTTCGCAATCGGATTTATTTTTGTGTTCACGATGGGTGGTTTTACGGGTCTGATTCTGGCGGTAACGCCAATTGATATCCAGTTACAGGACACCTATTATGTGGTCGCTCATTTCCACTACGTATTAGTTGCGGGTTCTCTGTTTGCCTTATTTGCTGGTTACTACTACTGGAGTCCAAAATGGACCGGTTTTATGTATAACGAATTACGTGGCAAGATCCATTTCTGGGGTTCGCTGATTTGGTTTAACGTCACCTTCTTCCCTATGCATTTCTTAGGTCTGGCAGGTATGCCACGCCGTTACGCAGACTATCCCGCTCAATTTACCGACTTTAACCAAGTCGCTACGATTGGTGCATTTGGGTTTGGTTTGATGCAAGTGTATTTCTTGTTTGCAGTCGTTATCCCTTCCATCAAAGGTGGTAAGCCAGCGTTAGCAAAACCTTGGGATGGCGCAGAAGGTCTGGAATGGACAGTTCCAAGTCCAGCTCCTTTCCATACGTTTGAAGAACCACCAACCGTAAAATAAATTGGAGTAGAGCGTGTTCATCGCGCTCTTTAAAATAATGAGTAATAACAAGAAGGCCAATAACACGAGAACAGGGTTGATCCTGTTCACGGTTGCCTTAGTATTTTTTGTTGGTGTTATCGTTAAACAATCGTTTTTCCGCTAAGGCTAGCTAATGTCGGATGAGATAAAGCCAGACAAGTTTGGTCGCAAGCAACTGAACGCCAATATGCTGGGTAAGTTATTGGTGATCGCGGCATTGATGTTTGGTTTTGGTTATGCATTAGTACCCATTTACAAGCAAATTTGTGAATTGACTGGCGTAAATATCCTCACTCCGAAAGATATTTCCATAAAGGAAATTTCTAATTCGCAGATAGATCGTTCTCGTGAAGTGATTGTTGAGTTTGATGCAAATACCCAGGGGCCGTGGCGTTTTCGTCCTACCGTGTCTAGCATGAAAGTGCATCCGGGTGAAATGACGCAAGTTCTGTATGAAGTAGTAAATAAGCAGTCATACAAGATGGACGCACAAGCAATTCCTAGTTATGCGCCACAACAAGCGGCTGCCTACTTTAAAAAAATGGAATGCTTTTGTTTTAAGCAGCAAACATTAGAGGCAAACGAAGCAAGACAAATGCCTGTAGTGTTTTATATCGATCCGGAATTGCCTAAAGAAGTGAAGACAATAACTTTGTCGTACACATTTTTTGAGGTGGGCGGCAAACCAAAAACGGCTGCCGTCGCGACTGCAAGTAATGGTTGAGTATGGATGAATTAAAACTGGCAAGTAAGCGTAAAGCTTCATTTCTTGCAACCATGAGAGCAGTATGCTGGTCGTTTTTAGGAATACGCAAAAAGTCTGATTATGAGCAGGATGCAGCCCAATTAAATCCTGTTCACGTAATACTCGCTGGCATACTTGGAGCGATTATCTTCATAACGATACTGGTGTTAATAGTTAAAAGTGTCGTAGCAAAATAAAGTAACAAATTAAGTCTAAAAATTGTATCGGGAGATGGAAATGAGTTCTCAACACGCTAACGCACCATATTACTTTGTGCCGGGTCCGTCCAAATGGCCAGTTCTTGGCGGCACGTCTTTATTGTTGACCATGTTAGGCGCTTCGGCATGGGTTAATGGTGTGACATGGGGGGCATATTTAAATTTTGCAGGTATTTTTCTTACGTTGGTTGTTTTGTACAATTGGTTTGGTGATGCAATTGCTGAGTCGGAAGGCGGGAAATACAGCGCTCGTATCGATGTTTCCTTCCGTTGGAGCATGAGCTGGTTTATTTTTTCCGAGGTGATGTTTTTCGGCGCATTCTTTGGTGCACTGTTCTATGCCCGTAGCATCTCTATGCCTTGGTTAGCAGATCTAGATCATAAAGTCTTATGGCCAGATTTTGCAGCACACTGGGGTAACACAGGTCCGGCAGGAACTATTGAAGCGTTTAAAACAATGACGCCGTTTCCTATTCCAACTATTAATACAGCACTTCTTCTCACGTCTGGTGTAACACTGACTCTCTCGCACCATGCTTTGCGTGCAGGACACAGAACGCAAACTGCAATCTGGTTGTTTGCTACGATTTTGTTGGGTGCAGTTTTTATGGGTTGCCAAGCTTACGAATATATCGAGGCTTACCATGATCTGAATTTGAAACTCACTTCAGGTATCTACGGCTCGACTTTCTTCTTACTAACCGGATTTCATGGCTTCCATGTAACGATGGGTGCGATTATGTTATCGGTAGTTTTGTACCGCGTGTTGAAAGGTCATTTCACGCCTGAGCAGCATTTCGCTTTTGAGGGTGCTGCATGGTACTGGCATTTTGTCGACGTAGTGTGGCTCGGCTTGTATGTTGTAGTGTACTGGTTATAGTCCTTATTTAACATTAACAAAAAGCCGCACAATGTGCGGCTTTTTGTTGAACGTCTCATCTGTTAGTGAGTCTCAATCTATATCGCTAGCGAATGCCTGTAGGTTGTATCAATCCAAAATGATTAGCGAGTAATATCAACAAAAACAAGCTAATCGAAAATCCTACCCTAAATGCTAATGCTTTTACCGTACGGTTACTTTTTCCTTTATCTTTCATCAGAAAAACCAATGCCGAACCCATGCTAAAGATAATCAGGAAAAAAGCAATTGCGACGAGAATTTTCATGTTGTCCTGCCAATTAAATAAACCCTCATTGTAATGCCTAATTTTAATGCGCTATTTGAAAGATGAACAAGTTTAGATTTCGCTTTATTCCCTTGGTTATCACAATCGCTCTGGTCATACTTGGAGTGAGCTTGGGGCAATGGCAAAGCAGAAGAGCGTTGGAAAAAGAATCGATAGCACAGGTCCTAGAACAACGTGGGCAGATGCCTCCCTTGGTGCTTGGTGCATCTGAAGCGAGGCTTCCAGAATCAAGCTATAGACGTGTCAGCTTAACGGGTCAGTTTGAAGCGGAGTGGCCAGTTTATTTGGATAATCGTCCTCTACACGGTGTCGCAGGATTCTATGTAGTGATGCCATTTAAAATACAGGGCACAGACAAATATGTTCTTGTAGGGAGAGGATGGCAACCTCGTGATGTAAATGAACGTACCCGTATGAGGCCATTAATCACCCCAAACCAGCCGATCACCATTGAGGGAGTTTTGCTGGAAAATTTTGGACATGTCATGCAGCTAGGACAGATGGGCGATTTGAAGCCGGGTGCTATTATTCAAAACCTGAACCCTGGAGATTTAGCTAAAAAAACTGGATGGAAAGTACAAGAGTTCGTCGTAGAACAAACTTCATTATCAGATGACGGTTTGCAACGTGATTGGCCTTTACCATCGTCTGGTTCGGATAAGCATAGAGCATATGAATTTCAATGGTACGCACTGTCCTTAATGGCAGTAATTTTTTTTGTAGTAACAGGATATCGTCGTGGAAAAAATAAATAATCAACATGCAGGTCGCTGGAAACTTTTTTTGGTCTTAGCTGTTTGTGCTGCACCAATGCTACTGTCGTATTTGTTTTATTTTGTGATTAAACCAGAAGGTCGGACTAATTACGGCGCAATTCTCGATCCTCGTCTTTATCCTATTCCAAAGTTGGATAGCGTCTTGCTGGGCGGTGAATTCAAGGAATTGAGTGCTTACAAAGGTAAGTGGTTAATGCTGCAAATTGATAGTGGCTCTTGTGCTACTGCATGCCAAAAAAAGATGTACGACATGCGTCAGCTACGCCTGGCGCAAGGCAAAGAAATGGATAGGATGGAAAGAGTTTGGTTGATTACGGATGATCAACCGATTGATACGGTGTTGATCCGCGAATATGATGGAATGCACATGCTGAAAGTATCTGCAGACAAGTTAAAAAAATGGCTGCCTGTCGATACGAATACACAAATTAGCGATCACATTTATATGATTGATCCTCTGGGTAATCTGATGATGCGCTTTCCTAAAGATGCTGATCCCAATAAGATAAAAAAAGACATCAGTAAATTATTGCGCGCTTCTGCCATCGGTTAGATCAGATTATGTGGATACAATTACTCATCACTGGCTTACTCATAGCGGTTTTGCCATTAAGTCTGGTTTGGGTGTCAGCCGATCAAAATAAATATCGCAAGTTAATCGCTGTTACTTTATTTTTGACTTTTGATCTGATTATGTTTGGGGCGTTTACCAGACTCACTGATTCTGGCTTGGGTTGTCCTGATTGGCCGGGTTGTTATGGCGAGGCTAATCCATTTCAGTCGCATAGTGCAATTCAGGCTGCCCAAACGGCAATGCCGCATGGTCCTGTAACGGTCACTAAAGCCTGGATCGAGATGATCCATCGCTACCTTGCGATGAGTGTGGGTGTATTGATTCTGGCTCAGATGATTATCGCCTGGTGGCATCGTAAAAGTACAAAAAACTCGGTCTTCTTGCCTACGGTTTTATTCTTGATGGTTTGCGTGCAAGGTGCGTTTGGCGCCTGGACGGTGACACTTAAATTGCAGCCCATTATCGTGACCACACATTTGTTGTTGGCAATGGGCTTGCTCGCTATGCTGGCATACTTGAATGCACAACAAAGCCATGCCTTGCAAGCTGTATCGAGTGATAGCAATGCCAGTGTGATTAATGCAAGTATGAGCCCAATCATATTGCTAGCAACTGTTGCATTGATTTTCGTTGTGATGCAAATTGCTTTGGGAGGGTGGGTTAGTACTAACTACGCTGCACTAGCCTGTCAAGATTACCCTTTGTGTAATGGACAGCTAATACCTGACATGGATTTTAACCACGGATTCTCTCTGTGGCGCAAATTAGGCCAAACCATGGCAGGTGATTATTTACCGTTTCAGGCACTGGTTGCTGTACATTGGGTGCATAGGAATTTTGCTCTGCTGGTGATTGCGGTCGTTGCTTGGGTTGGATATAAAGCCAGTAAAACTAAGGGCTTGTCGTCCTTGGGGAAAAAGATATTGCTGGTGATCGCCATACAATTTTTGAGTGGTGTATCTACAGTCTATTTTTCCTGGCCGCTTTTTATTGCGGTTTTGCATAACGGTGGCGCTGCGCTGCTGTTGCTATTGCTGACCATGTTAAACTACCGCGCCAGGCATTTGAAAAACGTCTAAGTAATATATGCCTGAAATCGGCCTGACATCGTGTATGTCCTCTCTCTTTAGTTCAATATGACGTCACTTAGTATTCCCTCTAACCGATACGCCCAGTACTGGGCCTTGACCAAGCCGCGTGTGACGCAATTGGCCGTGTTTTGTGCGGTGATCGGTATGTTTCTGGCGACGCCTGATTTGCCTGACTGGCGCTTGGTGGTCGCGGCCACGATCGGGATCTGGTTGTTGGCTGGTGCTGCATTCGCCATTAATTGTCTGGTTGAACGTGAGATAGATTCTCGCATGGCGCGTACCGCTCGCCGCGCATCGGCACAGGGTGAAATCGGCCCGATGCAGATTTTGATTTTTTCTGGCGTGATCGGCGGCCTCGGTATGTGGGTTTTGTACGCACTCGTGAATCCGCTGACGATGTGGCTCACCTTCATTACCTTCGTCGGTTATGCCGTGATTTATACGATTATTCTGAAACCAGCCACGCCACAAAATATCGTGATTGGCGGATTATCCGGTGCGATGCCGCCAGCGCTGGGCTGGGCTGCGATTGCTAACGATGTTCCTATGCAGGCATGGCTGCTGGTATTGATTATCTTTGTCTGGACGCCACCACATTTCTGGGCTTTGGCGATGTACCGTCGCGATGATTACGCCAAATCAGGTTTACCGATGTTGCCGATTACGCATGGTTTAGAATTTACTCGTTTCCATATCTGGCTTTATACGATTGCTTTATTCGCTACCACGATGTTGCCTTACGCTGTGCATATGAGTGGTCTTATCTATCTTGCCAGCGCAGTGATTTTGGGTGCCATTTTCTTATGGTACGCATGGCGTATTTATCGTCACTATGACGATGCGTTAGCACGTAAAACTTTTACATTTTCGATCGTATATTTATCGTTGCTATTTGCGGCTTTATTGGTCGATCACTATATAAAATTATGACTACTATGCTGCGTTTAATCGGAATTATATTGGTGTTGTGTTTGTCTGCTTGCGATAAACCTGCACCTCAATTTATTAACACTGATTTGACGGGATTAGACTACGCCAAAGATTTTGCGCTAACAGATCACAATGGCAAAGCCCGCACTTTGGCTGACTTTAAAGGTAAAGCAGTAGCAATATTTTTTGGTTATACCCAGTGCCCCGATGTTTGCCCTACCACGATGGCAGAGATGGCTACGGTCATGAAGCAGCTTGGAAGTTCGTCCGATAAGGTGCAGGTCTTGTTTGTTACCATCGACCCTGAACGCGACACGCAAGCCTTGCTTGCTGCTTATGTTCCTAACTTTGATTCCCGGTTTTTAGGTTTGTATGGCGATGCTGCTGCGACTGCCAAAGTAGCAAAAGAATTTAAAGTGTTTTATCAAAAAGCACCGGGTTCGACGCCAAGTTCTTACACCATGGATCACACTGCTGGTACGTATGTGTTTGACCCCGAAGGACGGATTCGTTTATTTGTACGCAATGGGCAAAGCACCGATGCTATTGTCCATGATTTGAAAATATTACTTCAATAGGACTTACGCAAAACTGTCTCAGCTGCGTAAGTCCTGTTAATAAAAAAGGCGCTCAGTTCAGAACTGAGCGCCTTTTTACTGTTCCTTCTGTGCCGTTAGCTAATTAAGCAAAGCTCGCTAAAGCGCCTTTCATTTTCTTCAATGCTGCACTTTCAATCTGGCGAATACGTTCTGCTGATACGCCGTATTCGCTAGCTAATTCATGCAAAGTTGCGCCTGAGCCGTCATCGTTTTTTAACCAACGAGATTCAACGATGTGACGTGAACGTGCATCTAGTTTGGATAATGCTGTTTCCAAGCCTTCGCTTTGCAAACGATCCCGCTGACGTGACTCTAGTACACGAGTCGGCTCTTCAGATTCCGTTTTCAGGTACGCGATAGGTGCAAATTTATCATCTTCGTCATCGGTTGGTGCATCCAAAGCAATGTCGCGGCCTGACAAGCGCATTTCCATCTCGATGACTTCTTCACGCTTCACGTCCAGAATTTTTGCCAGAGCGTCTACCTGTTTTGGCGACATCGAATCCAAACCCTCTTTATGGCTGCGCAGATTAAAAAACAGTTTGCGCTGTGCTTTAGTCGTTGCTACTTTGACTAAGCGCCAGTTTTTCAGGATGTATTCATGCATTTCTGCCTTGATCCAATGCATCGCATAAGACACCAGGCGCACACCTTGATCTGGATCGAAGCGCTTAACGGCTTTCATCAAGCCGATATTGCCTTCCTGGATCAAGTCTGCATGCGGCAAACCATAACCTAAATAGCCGCGCGCGATAGACACTACCAGACGCAAGTGCGACATAACCAGTTGCTGTGCGGCACTCAGATCATTATTTTGTGTGAGACGTTTGGCAAGATCAATTTCTTGCTCATGCGTCAGCATAGGCAGACGGTTGACTGCCGAGATATAGGCGTCGATATTGCCCAGCGTGCCAGTAAAACCGAGTGCAAGCGCTGTGCTATCCGAAGTTGGCATCACAGATGTCGATGATTGATTCATTCTTCCTCCTTATTGCCGTCTATTTAGCGTAACTTTTGGGCTAAATCAGACATTTCAAGCCCTTATATTAGCACTCTCTTGAATTGAGTGCTAATACTCCAAATTTATATGCTTAAGCTAATTGATCGCTATTGATTTTTGATTGCTTATACGAAATAGCTATATTGATTTAGAGCAGGGAAACTTAGAAAAGTTGCAGCGGTTTTGCTTAAGTCTTGTTGAATTAAGGTTTAGCTAGCGCGTGCGAGTTGTCGGCGTACCGATAGAAAAGCACCAAACAGCCCGAGCACCACACTAGTTGCTAACAAGGCGAGGCTAGCCAACAATCCTAGCGGCACCAAGTGGAATTCCGATGCGTAGAGTTTGGCGAATTCTGCAATTGCCTGATTCAGCGGACGCAGAGACACTGCAATCAATGCCAATGCGGCGCAGCCAGCGAGCAATCCCAGTAGCGCGCCTGTGTAGTAATAGGGCCGGTGAATAAAGCTATTGGTCGCGCCAAGCAGACGGGCTATTGCAATTTCAGCCTGATGGGAGATCACTTGCAGACGCGTAGCGTTAAAAATCACCACGATCACCACCACGCTCAATGTAACCGCCAAAAATAGTAAGGATAATTGCAAAACTTGCACTAAAGCTGCCAGCCGTTTTACCCAAGCTGAATCAACTTGAACCACATCAACTCCTGGCAGACTTTTTAACTGTACTGTCAGAAACTCTACCCGGTTAGCATCTGAGTTGGATAGTGATAACACATAGGCGTCTGGCAGAGGATTGCCGCCCAAAGTCGATAAAACCTCTGCCAGGCTGGAGGTTTCTTCCATTGCCGCTAATGCTTTGTCCTTGGTCACAAAAGTGAGTTTGGCACTGACATTGGCATCTTTCAGTAGTTTTTTGATTGGCAGAGCTAATGCTATCGCGTCGGCGCGTGGTGTGTCTGGTGTCAAAAATACACTGATCTCTGGCTCAATCGAGAGCTGAGTTGAAATCGGGCGAATATTTTCGATCAGCGTTAATCCGGCAATCGGCAAAGCCAAAGCAATCGCGACCACTAGAACGTTAAATAAGAAATTGCCAGGGCTGGCGCGTAGATGAGCCAACGCACTTTTTAAGCCAAACAAATGCTGACGAAACCAGACGGTCATATAATTTTTTCCTGTTGCTTCAGACTTGAGGTGTTTCTTGAGATTGGATCAGTTTATGCCGCCATAGAGGATGATTGCCAGGAGTCACACAATTGCCCATGATTTAAATAAATCACTCGGCTGGCCTGATCTAAAAACTGTTCATCATGACTAGAGATAATACAAGTCACGCCGGCACTCTGGAAGGCTTTGAGCGCACTGATGACTTTGTTTGCATTGTCTCTGTCCAGAAAAGCGGTAGGTTCATCTGCCAGAATGATTTGCGGGCGATTGACAATTGCGCGGGCAGTGGCAACCCGTTGTTGCTCGCCGCCTGACAAGGCCAGGGGCATAGCATCCGCTTTATCTGCTAAGCCTACTTTTTCCAGGGCAGTGCGGGCACGGGTTTCTGCCTCGCTGGCAGAAGCGCTGACGACAATCAGCGGCAACATGACATTTGCCAGCACGCTACGGTCTAACAGCAAGCCTTTGTCCTGCAAAATCAGACCCAGTTTGCGGCGTAGATAAGGAATGCTGCCTGACTTTAGCTTGCCGATGTCTTGTCCGTTCACGCTGACGGTGCCGCTGCTAGGGCGTTCAATGCCTGCGATCATCTTCAACAGCGTTGATTTGCCCGCGCCTGAGGGGCCAGCTAAAAAAATCAATTCACCGGGTTTGATGGTGAGCGAAATATTGCGCAAAGCGACGGCGTCGCGTGAATATTCTTTAGAAACTTGCTGAAACTCTATCATCGGCAACATCCTTGATCTGGCTAAATAAATCAATGCAAATCAATGCAAATTGGTGAAATTAATTGAGCAGAGCATCCACAAATTCCTGAGCATTAAACGGTTGCAAGTCTTCAATCTGCTCGCCCACGCCGATGAAATAAACCGGTACCGGACGGGTTTTGGCAATCGCTGCTAATACGCCACCTTTGGCAGTACCATCGAGCTTGGTAATCACTAAGCCTGTCAGTGTGAGTGCATCATCAAATGCTTTTACCTGAGTTAAGGCATTTTGTCCGGTATTGCCATCAATGATCAATAAGACTTCTTGCGGTGCGCCATCCATGCCTTTGCCGATGACGCGCTTGATTTTTTTCAGCTCCTCCATCAAGTGCAACTGGGTCGGTAAACGACCTGCTGTATCCACCATCACAACGTCTATCCCTTTGGCACGGGCGGATGCGACTGCATCGAAGGCGACGGCCGCCGGGTCGCCAGATTCTTGCGAAATCACAGTGACGTTGTTGCGTTCGCCCCAAATCGTCAGTTGCTCACGTGCCGCTGCACGGAAAGTGTCACCCGCTGCGAGTAATACGGACTGTTGATTTTTCTGCAGATGTTTTGCTAGTTTGCCGATCGTAGTCGTTTTACCCGCGCCGTTGACGCCGCTAATCATCATCACCAAGGGTTGATGACGACCCAGCTCCAAAGGTTTTTGCAGCGGTGTCAGCAAATCTAAAAGCAAGGTCTTGAGGGCGAGTCTGACTTGCTCGGCCTCGGTTAATTTTTCTTCCTTGACCTTTTTCTTCAAACCATCCAACAAAAATTGCGTTGCTTCTACGCCGGCGTCGGAGGTCAGTAGTGCGGTTTCTAACTCTTCATATAAGTCATCGTCGATTTTTGCGCCGACAAATAGCGTGGTCAGGTTGGACGATGTTTTAGACAGTCCTGCTTTTAAACGACTGATCCAGGAGCGTTTTTCACTGACAGCTTCTGTGGCTTGATCGCTGCTGGCCAAAGATTCTGGCACAGTTAATGACGCGGTTGATGAGGCTGCTTCTGCGCTGGGTAGCGCTACTGTGGTTGGCAGCGAAGCAGGTTCTTCTTTGGGTTTTTTCTTGAAAAAGCTAAACATCGAGGTTTTAATAGGACAGAAGACGAACAGGTTAGAATGCAGCCATTCTAACAGAGCCCTATTGCCAGATTGACGAGCCTTGTGGTGCGCAGAGCTAATTTGTTGTCGATTGGCTGGTCTTGGGCGATCTTGAGGGAGTTTTGCTTACCTTACCTTACCTTACCTTACCTTACCTTACCTTACCTTACCTTATCTTATGCTGTTAAGCCTTAGCGCTAAATAAGCTTAGTTTTTTGGTGTAGTAACGCTCTTCTCGGTGCGTAATGTGGGTTGCATTTCATTAGTAGGATAGATACTCGTAGCTAGTATATTTGAGTTGTCCAAGCAATCGCTGGACAATAGAGCTGTTTCCCATAAAAAAATGGGGAGTATATTGATTTCTCTTCTATTGTTATAGTTTGTATTTTTAAGTAGGTTTTGTAATTCATGAATAAAATTGATTTCTTTTTCAAGCAGCTTAAAACTGCGCAACCTGACTCTCGTGCATGAAAGCTAAACCTAAAAAACCGACCACGCCCGCTGGTCCCAAGCGCGTTCCGCATCAGGTACGTATTATTGGCGGCCAGTGGAAGCGGACTTTGTTGCCCGTGATTGATGCCGAGGGTTTGCGCCCGACTCCTGATCGTGTCAGAGAAACTATTTTCAATTGGCTGGGACATTTGCTGGACGGCAGATGGCCAACCGTGCGCTGTCTTGATTTGTTTGCTGGCAGCGGCGCGCTGGGTTTTGAAGCCGCCAGTCGCGGTGCAGCTGCAGTCACAATGGTGGAATACCACACGCCCGCTTTTAAGCAGCTAGAGCAAGTCCAGCAAAAACTGGGCGCGCAGCAAATTGCCTTAGTTCGTGGCGATGCCTTGACGGTGGTGCAGTCGCTGGTAGCGCGCCAGCAACAATTTGATTTGATTTTTCTCGACCCGCCTTTTGCGCAAGGATTTTTAACCAAGATCGTGCCGCTGTGCGCCAAGTTGTTGGCGGCTGGTGGCTTGTTATATGTCGAAGCAGAAGCGGCCTTGCCAGAAGATCCTGCCGATCCGGCGTATCCAGAATGGTTGATTGATTGGAAACTGATTCGTGCAGATCAGGCAGGGAGTGTGTATTTCCACATACTGCAACGCAACATCTTGACACATGACATGCCCGAAATTCAGGCATAATGCCTTCTCAAATTGGTGCATAGACACAAAATCAGGGAGTAAAGATGGTCACAGCCGTATATCCAGGAACCTTTGATCCGCTCACGCGAGGTCACGAAGATCTGGTGCGTCGCGCCTCCGGTTTGTTTGAGACGCTGGTTGTTGGCGTTGCTGACAGCAAAAACAAAAAGCCTTTTTTCTCGCTGGATGAGCGTCTGCTGATCGCCAACGAAGTGCTGGGGCATTACCCAAATGTCCGGGTGGAGAGTTTTTCTGGTTTACTCAAAGATTTTGTCCGCAAGAACGACGCCCGGGTG
Source organism: Undibacterium sp. GrIS 1.8 (assembly GCF_040544445.1). Taxonomy (NCBI): domain Bacteria; kingdom Pseudomonadati; phylum Pseudomonadota; class Betaproteobacteria; order Burkholderiales; family Oxalobacteraceae; genus Undibacterium; species Undibacterium sp. GrIS 1.8. The sequence goes on from NZ_JBEONQ010000022.1 coordinate 57,781, forward strand.
ATTGTGCGTGGCTTGCGGGCTGTGTCTGATTTTGAATATGAATTTCAAATGGCCGGTATGAATCGCTATTTGTTGCCGGATGTTGAAACCCTGTTTTTGACGCCATCAGACCAATACCAGTTTATCTCCGGCACCATCGTGCGCGAGATCGCTATGCTGGGCGGGGATGTGTCGAAATTTGTATTCCCGTCGGTGGATAAATGGCTGCAAACTAAAGTACTTGAGCAGGCGGAAAAAGCGGCACAAATCGAACTGGCTGAATTAGCCGAGTTAGCAAAAAAAACTTCAGTGTAATCGCAAGATGCTGCAAGCCCTTGCAGCAGGAGATAGTAAAAGTATGGCCTTACTGATTACGGACGATTGCATCAATTGTGATGTATGTGAACCCGAATGCCCCAATGATGCAATTTATATGGGGCCGGAGATTTATGAAATCGATCCGAATAAATGTACGGAATGTGTAGGGCATTACAACGAGCCACAATGCCAGCAAGTGTGTCCGGTAAGCTGCATTCCGTTTAATCCCGATTGGCGCGAAACGCCAGAGCAATTGCAAGCCAAGTATGAACGTCTTCAGGCAGGGCTTAAGCCTGCATAAGTTTATCTGGCGCGAATTAATCAAGCTAGTGACTGTAGTAAGCCTAGCACTTTGCAACTGGCAAGCACTTCGCAATCATTTACCACGCGCCCAACATCAATCCGCCTGACACACCCGGTTACGACCTTGATTCTTCGCTCTGAATAAAGCCTGATCTGCTGCCTGTAATAAATCACGCGCAACATTCTCAATCTTGCCTTCATTATTGGCGACAGCCAACGTTGACACGCCGATAGAAATCGTCGCCTGACAAGTACCGATGGCACCGGTCAGTGCAAACGTTTTACCTGCAATACTTTTGCGTATCCGTTCTGCCACAATCAGGCCGTCTTGCGCGCTGGCATTGACTAGCAGCGCGACAAATTCCTCCCCGCCAAAACGCCCCATGGTATCGCTCAGACGCAGTTCTGCCTTGATACGGTTACTGACTTCAATCAAGACATCATCGCCCCCCTGGTGGCCGTAACGGTCATTAATTTTTTTAAAGAAATCGATATCCAGATACATGCAGACAATGCTGTATTGCTGACGACGGGCGCGCCCGATTTCTTCCAGCATGCGCTGTTCTACATAGCGGCGGTTGCTGACATTGGTGAGCGGATCGGTTAAGCCTATGTGTGTCAGCCGTTCGTTATTGATCACGTTCTCAAGACAGATGGCAATGATGGAGGCCAGATGCTCGATAAAATCGGTCGCCATGGTAGGGCTAAACCGTGCTTCTTCAAAGCTACCTAAATTCAGATAGCCTAATAATTTTTGTTGCCGTATTAAGGGCACCACCGCAACGCTTTTGGGTTTGCGCGCACAGGTTGAAAACATCTTGCCGTGTGTCGCCGGATCATAAATCCCTAAGACTGGTTTGAACAATTGCTCGCCATGGATGCGCAAATCCAGCTCGTTTTGTACAAAAAATAAGGAGGGGAATTCTTCAGAAGTGATCTTCAGATCCAGCATGATCTGCTGCAGATTTTTTTGATAGTCCAGCAAGCCTAGCGTGACAATATCCAGTTCTGACATCTTGGCCAATGCACTAAAAATATTTTCGATTAACTCACGAAAGCTACTGGCGCCGATCAGCTTTAAATCGAAGCTCTGATGCCGCGACATAATATTTTGGTTACGGTGCGCTTGTTCTAACAGGTTTTCTAATTGAGTACGCAAGGCAAAATTCTCTGCACGCAGCTGGTTAACCACATCGGCAAACACATCGGCAATCACATCGGATTGTCCGGCAGATGACACGGCGACTTTCTCCATAATGCCTTTCGTTTGCGCGCAGCTTGGGTCAATATTTTCGGTAGTTAGAATGCTATCTGAATATCTAACGCATCACCAACATATAGTGTTTGACCGCAACCTTTTGTCACAATTACGTTCATCCCGAATGTGATCCCGCCATCCAGCAGAGGATTGGCGCGATAGGTTTGCAAAATATCCACCGGATCAGGTCCGGGTTCTCCGGTGGCTTGATCTACGGCGGGGATTGTGCAACGAGTGCACGGCTTTACCGGCTTGAGCTGGATCTGGCGCTCATGATTGGTGAGATCCAAACTACTCGCATAGTCCTCTTCAAACGCGGCTATCTCAGCAAGTACGATATTCGGGCGGAAGCGATCCATAGGAATCGCCTCACGACCTTGCAAGAGTAACTTTTGGTTCAGATCATCGAGCGATGCAGTAGAGGTCAGCAACAGCGGAAAGCCATCTGAAAACAGCGTGCCGACCTCCTGATCGCCGGTCCATTTTTGGCTGGCTAAACGTCGGCCAGTAGGATCAAAACGCACCAGGCGACAAGCGGTCCCCAAGAACTGACTCAACCAGGCCGCAGCCTTATCGCCACAATCAAAAGCAGCGACCAGATCATCCCAGACTTGTACTTGCCAAGATACTGCTGGTGCTAGCTCAGCCAGGCTAAGCGCCATTGGCAATGCTGGCATATCAGGCGCAAGCAGCATTAAATGATCGCCCTCTATCGTTGGGCGTATCAATGCCATGCGAGGGTGGCTGCGCTGGCTTAAAAATAGCCCGGCCGGATCAACCACCATCCACTCACGATCACGAATCAGGCTTGCGCCGATCTGCTGTGATAAGCCAGACTCGCTGACCGTCGCCGACCGTAAGCGGATACCAGCGCAAGATTTAATCGGGTACAGCGTCAATTCAGTAATCGTAGGCATGGTGGTTAACACTCACAAGTCAAAATTTATATCAAAATTTATAAGGAGATACATCGTCGGAATAATCAGGTTTTACAGGAAAATTTAATATACTCCCCCTCATTTTTATAAAATATGCCGCTTTGTCCAGGTAACGATTGGACAATTAATAATACTGTGGGAGGGTATTATTAATCATAGGTTTTGATCGCGATAAAGGAACGGACAAATTCAATCGCAATGCCTGCTACATGAGCAGCCACGTAAGCAGCCACATACCCCGCTACATTAAGCTACTACATTAACCCGTTACTTACCTTGAAACGCTTGCCGGTAAGCCGATGGCGAGAGATTAAATTCCCTCGCAAAATAGCGTCGCAATAACAGCGCGGAGCCAAAGCCGGTATCCACCGCGATGTCATCAATCGAGCGCTTACTCGATTCTAGCTGACGTTGCGCCTGTGCCAGTCGCTGATTGAGCAGCCATTTACCGACGGTGGTCCCAGTTAGCTGCTGGAAATGGCGCGTAAAACTGCGTCGGCTCATCAAGGCTTTTTCTGCCAGCTGATCCAGATGTTGTGGCTCCGCAAGATGTCGTAGCATCCATTCCAGCACTTTAGATAAACGGTCATCGCTGGCAAGAGTAGGCACAGGTTGCTCAATATATTGCGCTTGTCCGCCTTGACGATGTGGCGCCACCACAAGACGCCGGGCGACATGCGCTGCAATCTCCGCACCATACTGAGAGCGCAGCACATGCAAGCAGCAATCAATCCCCGCCGCCGTACCCGCCGAAGTAATCACATCCCCATGGTCAACATACAAGACATTGGAATCGAGGTGTACTTGTGGAAAACGCTGTAAAAATTCTTTCGCAACTGCCCAATGAGTCGTTGCCATCCTCTGATCAAGCAAGCCCGCTTCCGCCACCACAAACGCACCCAGACATAAACCAATAATCCGCACACCAGCCCGATGCGCTTTACGCAAAACACTCAGCAGTGCAGCCGGTGCAGGTCGCAAATCGGTATGCCATGACGGGATCACTATCATATCCGCCCGTGCTAAGGCAGATAAACCATGATTCGTGTTGATCGAAAAACCAGCACTTGTCGTCACCACATGCTTGCCAGCCTTCGCCGCGAAGGCACACACTTTCAGCTTAAACGCAGGTAATTTAAATTCGCCATGCTGCTCGCCGAACACAAGGCAAGGGACTGATAAATGAAACGGACTAATGCCATCAAATGCCAGTACAACCACCGTGACAGTATTCGTCACGGTATTAGAGGGGAGTTGATTCTGGGATTGAATCGGAGTTTCAATAAGCATGGCCTGATTGTATCGAATATTGGCAATCGGGTCACTTCTTAATCTGGACGATATGTCTGAAAATAACAGCACAAACGCAATCGCTGTTTGCCATATCACTTTATCCGGAGAGCTTTATTATGACTACGCCCATATCCATTCCGACCACACCGAAGCGCGCATTGATAGTGACCGATGTACAGAACGAATATTTTACGGGCAACATGCGGATCGAATATCCAGATCCGCAAATGTCCCTGCATCATATTGGTCTTGCGATGGACGCAGCCAAGGCGGCAGGTATCCCGATTTTGGTAGTACAACATTCCGCGCCCGAAAACTCCCCCATCTTTGCGCGCGACTCTGCCAATTGGGAGTTACATGCAACGGTCAAAAGTCGCCCTCATGATCATTTGATCGAAAAGTCCATGGCCAGTATTTTTGTCGGTACGGATGCCAAACAATGGCTGGAAAAAAATCAAATTGATACCCTGACGATCGTTGGTTACATGACGCACAACTGCAATGCCAGCACCATTTATCAAGCGGCACATGATGCTTATCAAGTCGAAATTTTGTCCGACGCGACCGGCGCTTTACCCTACGAAAACAGCGCAGGATACGCCAGCGCAGAAGAAATCCACCGCGCTTTCAATGTCGTATTCCAATCTAACTTCGGCGCAGTGACCAGCACTGCAGAATGGATCAAGGTAATCAATGTAGGCGGTGTGCTGGAGAAGAGTAACGTGTTGGTGTCGCACTTGGCCGGGCGGGCGCATCCATCTGCTTGAGTTGTATCGGGCTTGCAAAGCGCTAATAAAGCGCTAACGTAAGGCGAATGACGTGAATAAAAAAGCGTCACTTGTTTGTACAAGCAACGCTTTTTTAGAGCTCTCAGCACTGAGGGCGAGAATAGCTGGAATAGTGCTTACATTAAAGCCAAAAGAGAACCACCAAATTTTATTGTCTTGCGAGAGAATAAAAATTCTCTTGGGCTAAATATATTTTAGATAATATAATTATTAATTTTTAAACATTTGAAATTCTTACAAGGGTTGAGAAATTTTTAGTCTTGATATTTAGTAACTCATAGGGAAAATAAATATAGATGTTAGGTACAAGTTTAATTGGCGGCCATTCAATATGGAAGGCTATGGTTTTATTATATTTAGGATTGAGTATCTGCTCTATAGGCATCGCACTCAAAACTCAATCATCTCCTGCCAGTCATTTGCGCGACCAAGTCTTTTCATGGTGGAGAATTTTTCCAGTTATTTCCATAAGTTTATTATTCTATCCTTATGCACCTCTATTATTAATATTGGTAATTTGTTGCTTGGCGTTTCGCGAACTTATTTCTCATCATAACGGGCAGAAAAAATATTTTTTGTTTGCTTATGTTGGTGGTTTTACCTTAATAATTAGTTCGAGTTACTTTTCTTCGGATAACGTATTTCTTCAAATACCAATACTGCTCTTGGTTCATTTTTTATTTTTTTGGTTTCGACGTACGGCTAATCAATTATTGTTACTAATGTTTTTGGTTAATTGTTATGGGGTTAGCTTTCTGATTCGTCTCCAGCAGTTACATTTTGACGAGCGTGTCAATCTGACATGGTTATTCTACTTGTTAACAATGACCGCACTTAACGATGTGGCTCAATTTGTAATCGGTAAAAGTTTTGGTAAGCAAAAAATCGCTAGTCGCATCAGCCCAAATAAAACATGGCAAGGATTAGCAGGAGGCGTAATGGTAAGTTTGATTGTTTCCGCTTTATTGGGAAGCTATTTACATCTTGCAACTGTTGAGTATCTGCTTGTCGTCGGGTTGCTACTCTCTATTGGTGGATTCGCTGGTGATCTTATGTTTTCTGCAGCAAAACGATTTCTTGGCATTAAAGATTTCTCACAATTGATCCCTGGGCATGGTGGAATTTTGGACCGAGTCGATAGTTTGGTCGTTACTGCTCCTTTACTTTATTTTGTAAATCACATTTCTTATACTGGATCTTAAAAAATGACAATAACGTCTATGTACTCTTGGATCAATGAAGAGTCAGGATTTAATAGTGTCGATCAAACGCGTATTTTTTATCGCTATTGGCAACCTAAGATCACACGAACAGAAGGTGAGCAAAGGGCATTGATATTTTTGCATAGAGGTCATGAGCATTCTGGGCGGATTAAGGAGTTGGTAGAGCAATTCGGTTGCCAACGAGACTGGGCTTTTGCTTGGGATGCGCGTGGCCATGGGTATTCGCCTGGCGAACGAGGTGATGCACCAAGCTTTGAAATCTTGGTTCAAGATTTCAATGCTTTTATCTTGCATATCCAGGAAACTTATCAGATAGCGCCAGAGAACATGTTAATCGTAGCAAATAGCGTAGGAGCCGTAATTGCTGCTACTTGGTTGCACGACTATGCTCCTCGAGTGCGCGGAGTGATCATGGCCGCAGCCGCATTTAAAATCAAACTGTACGTACCTTTTGCAAAAGCTGGTTTGCGTTTCGCTACCTGTTTCAGGCCAGATTTGTTCGTCACAAGTTACATTCGCTCGTCAATGCTTACTCACTCACGAAAACAGGCTGATAACTATGATCAAGATCCACTGATCGCAAAAACTATATCAGCACGTGTTTTACTAGGCTTGGCCGATACTGCAAAGCGTATCGTGCTTAGTGCTACAGCAATTGATGTACCAATACTTATGTTGGTAGCTGATAAAGACTATGTGGTAGAGCAGACGCCGCAGCTGCAATTTTTTGAACGTTTGTCCTCACAACTAAAACGTTATGTGGTCATCAAAGATTGTTTCCATGCAATATTTTACGAACAGCAAGTGCGACAAGCAATTGATGCATCTCGTCAATTTATTGATGATTGTTTCGCTCGTGTCCCAGTACAGGTTGGACACTACGCTGGAGCTGACACTTTGAGTGCAAGTGCTCAAGAATATCAGGCTTTACGAAGGGGTAAGTTAGGCAATTTTTTTTCCAGAGGTTTTTATGATATTCAACGTTTCATGTTGGGTTTTATGGGGCCGTTGAGTGATGGGATGAAGATTGGGTTAGAGCATGGTTTTGACTCAGGCGCATCTTTGGATTACGTATACCGAAACCAAGCGAAAGGTAAGCTATTGTTAGGTAAGTCTATCGATCGCGGATATTTAGATGCAATAGGCTGGCGCGGTATCCGGCAAAGAAAAGTACATATGCAGCAGTTATTGTCGACTTTAATTGATCAGCACTCTAAAGACAGACCCTTACGTATTGTTGATATTGCTGCTGGCAGTGGCCGTTATGTACTAGAAACCATAAAGCGTTTTCAAGGTAGAAATATTGAAGTCACTTTACGTGATTTCTTGCCGGAAAATTTAGAAAATGCCAAGCAACTGGCCACCGATTTACAATTAAACACACCAATTGAATACCAATGTCGAGATGCATTTTCTCCTGATAGTTATGTAACACCGGAAGAGCAGTATGACATTGTGATTATCTCAGGTTTATATGAGCTGTTCAGTGAAAATGCATTGATCATAAAATCTTTGCAAGGCATCCAAAAACAATTGAGAGTTGGAGGTCATGTCATCTATACCGGGCAGCCTTGGCATCCGCAATTATTGATGATTGCCAAAACGTTGAAAAATCATAAAGGCTCCCCTTGGATCATGCGTCCACGTCCTCAGATTGAAATGGATTCCTTAGTCGCGGGAATCGGTTGTCGAAAAATTCAAACACAAATCGGTATTGCTGGAATTTTTACGGTATCAGTTGCACGGTTTGACGGTGTTGTTGAAGTGCCTGTTGCAAACGGTTAAAAATTGTCACGATCAGCAAAAATAGTACGATACTTAATAAACTGTTTATCCAGATTGGCGCTAGTTTGATATCTATGAAAACTGCAATTAAGCTAAAGCAAAATGCGCGATCGCTTTTCCCCATTGGCCCGTCAAATCTACGGGGTTGTCCTATGAGAACCGCGATGACGCCCGCGAATTCAGTTAGCAACGCGGCGACGACGACTAAAATTACCAAAGGTGCAAACATTCCAAACAGTAAAGCAAACGGCAGATACAGCGCTACGTCAGAAACCTGATCGCAAATTTCGTTTAGCAATGCACCTAGTGCAGTTTTTTGTCCGCTTACGTTTGCGAGCATTCCATCTATTGCGTTAAGCGCCATACGAAGTAGCATAAAGAAGGGAAATGCAATCCACAAAGCAGGATTATTTGGAAAAATTACTAGTGACATACCGAACAAAACGGATAGGCTCATTGTCAAAAGAGTTATTTGATTCGGTGAGATACGTCGATTTATCAAAGTTTTTAAAAATGGCGCGAGAAGGCGTTGAAATTGTGGCTTGAGTTGATAAATCGAGAGTTTCATTGTTGCCTTTTTAGATTTGACTCGGAGATCATACTATTGGCCAAAAATATACATCGGCTATAGCCCATAGCGCAATGTAAGTAAACGGAGTGACCTTGCGCAATTTCGCTATTGATAATTTTAGTGATGTCTTCGATCACTTTCGATTCAGGAATCATTAAATCCAATAACGGAAAATGTAAGTAATTCAGCCGGCGCAAGCTATTCGTTTCACTTAGTTCCGGAGAGAGATCTACCACACTAAAAATATTTGGTAATAAGTCGGCTTGCTTTTGATTTAAACGACGGCCAATCCACAACTGGTCAGAGAACTGAATAAAAGCGGGGTTTTTTCGCTCAATATACTGTACTGCCAACCAAGTAAGCCGGTAACCAATAAGGTAAGGGGCGTACAGCAACCAGGTTACCAATGGATGCCGCCCATTTTTTTTGCGTAGGAAAAAACGATTTCTGCGGAAATAGGCTGTGCCAACTAAAAGCAAACTCAGACATAGGTAGAGCGCAATCCAGTTGCGACCGATCACTACTCCGATCAAAAATACTATGCATGCTGCCATCGCATAATAAAAGGCAACAGGTGTTTCGGCACTATTTCCTTTTATTACTCGTAGCACTATTAGCGCAAGGAACAATCCGCCAAGCAAATCTAATATATGGTGTTGATAAATGAAAACTGTTGAAACTGCTACCAAGAAGAGACAAGCTGCCAACAAAAATTGATGAACTGTATATTTGTAGCTGCTCTGTAACGAATGCCAAAAAATAAGACAGTAGGCAACATGCAATGACGGCAGTTGATTGTAAGGTTTATCGACGAGCGACAAAAAATGGAATAAAAATGCGAAGTGCGGCGACGTTATTTCGGGTTTGGTGAAGCCAAATCGTAGTGGGTAAAAGACGAAAAAAAAAGTCGCACATATAGTAGTGAGTTGAAGACGTTGACTTAATAAGCGTAGTTCACCAATCGTTTTTACTTGTACAAAACTCCATAGAAAAAATATACCAGAACTTAAATAAGGGATGATCATCCATTCCAAAAATGGAATGTTTGTCTCAAATGAAATTTTGATATTGCGGGAAATATTTTCTTGATAGGCATAAAAATTACTAGCTTGATAGCAAAGTAAAAATGCCAATGCATTCGCTAGAAAATGACACCATCTTTGTGACCGTGTTGCGGATTTTAGCGTTGCTATCAATTGAAAACCTTATTTGATTTATTGTTGTTCGTTGATTCTAATACTAGGGCAGACGGCGATAGAGTCATACATTAAATATGCATTTACGGGCAATTTTTTAAGCAATTAACTATTTCGTGTCTGGCAAAAAGGCTGTCACAAATTTTTCAAAAAATTATCTTTTCATGCGATCACATTTAAATCAACACGCCAATCGACCAAGGGTTCTAAATTAAAACGATCAGCGCACAATGATTAGTATAAATATTGCATGAATTAAATGATTCGACGAAAGATATCGGGAAAAGACATGAAGCTAATGATTATCGGTGCGACCAGTGGTATCGGTTGGGCTTTGGCAGAATACTATCTGCAAACGGGGTATGAAGTAGCCATCTGCGGACGTGATTTAGACAAAATGACACAGCAGACCTCGTATTTAAAACTGAAATGCTATCAGTTGGATATTGCAGATATGGTGGCGATTGAAAATGCAATCGATGATTTTGGTGATGGCAGACTGGATATGCTGATAGTGGCGGCCGGATTTTATTTCAACACTAGACATCAAGAATTGGATGCTGCTACGACCTTGAGAATGTTGCAAACAAACGTGTCCGGTTTAAGTCACGCATTTGAGCTAGCAGCAAAAAAAATGTTATTACAACAATCTGGACATTTGGTCGGTATTTCGTCAGTCGCCGGGCTATTAAAAGACTATCCCGGGGCATCTTTGTATAGCGCCAGCAAACGGTCTGTATTAAGTCTTTGCGATACGTATCGAATCGCATTAGCACCATTTTCAATTGCAGTTACTGCAATCGTCCCTGGCTATGTGAACACAGCCAAATTGCGAGAATTAAATAATGGCGATGCAAGCAGAAAACCATTTGTTTTGTCAGAAAAGCAAGCTGTAGAGCGCATCGTTAATGCAATACAGTTGCGCCGGGCGATCTGTGTATTCCCATGGCAAATGCGCTGGCTAATTAGGTTTTGTAATTTTTTACCCAAACGCCTGCTTAATTTAAGACGATAGTTTTTTGGTCGCTCAACGAAAAGTAATGGTGTTATTCCTCGGAGCACGAGACTGTTGAATTGAAATTTTTACTCATTTTTGTATTCGATCTTTTTGTGGATGCTTATGACATTATATGAAATATCATGCAATAAAAAAGCCGCGAATTATCGCGGCTTTCATTATGATTTTCAGATTTCTTTGGATTTATCTTAATTTCATGAAGTCACCTGAAACAAGCATAGCAATTTAGACGTTAAACAAGAAGTTCAGCACATCACCATCCTTAACCACATATTCCTTACCTTCAGCGCGCATCTTGCCTGCGTCTTTTGCGCCAGCTTCACCTTTAAAGTTGATGAAGTCATCAAACGCAATAGTTTGTGCGCGGATAAAGCCGCGTTCGAAATCGGTGTGGATCACGCCTGCGGCTTGTGGTGCGGTGTCGCCGACGTGGATGGTCCAGGCGCGTACTTCTTTGACGCCAGCGGTGAAATAAGTTTGCAGACCCAGCAATTTGAATGCGGCACGGATCAGGCGATCCAGGCCCGGTTCTTCCATCCCCATATCGTTTAAGAAATCGGTTTTATCGGCGTCATCCAGATCGGCAATTTCTGCTTCGATCGATGCACAAATGGCGACGATAGGTGCGTTTTGTGATTGGGCGTAGGCAGTCAGTTGATCCAGTAAGGGATTGTCTTTAAAACCGGTATCGGATACGTTAGCGACGTACATCGCTGGCTTAGCAGTGATCAGGCAAAGTGGCTTGATTAACAGCATTTCTTCTGCATCTAGGCCTAATGCGCGCACTGGTTTGGCGTCGTTCAGCGCGGGCATGATGCGCTCTAATATAGCGACCAGTTTGGCGGCGTCTTTGTCGCCGGAGCGGGCTTTTTTGTTTTCGCGGTGGATGGCTTTTTCTACCGAACTCATATCGGCCAATGCCAATTCAGTCTGGATGACTTCGATATCGTCTAGCGGGCTGACCTTGCCTGCGACGTGGATCACATTGTCATCTACAAAGCAGCGCACGACGTTGACGATAGCATCGGTTTCGCGGATGTGGGCGAGGAACTGATTACCCAAGCCTTCGCCTTTAGAGGCACCGGCAACCAGGCCAGCGATATCGACAAACTCAACAATCGCGTTTTGGATACGTTCTGGTTTAACGATGGCGGCTAATTGCGCCAGACGCGGATCGGGTACCTCTACCATGCCGACGTTGGGTTCGATCGTGCAGAAAGGATAGTTTTCTGCCGGGATGCCTGCTTTGGTCAGTGCATTAAAAAGAGTAGATTTGCCGACGTTAGGCAGGCCGACGATGCCGCATTTGAGACTCATGATATTTTACCGAAGAGGTGAGATGTGATTAGATTAGCCCGCTATTTTACCGGAACATCGGCTTATTCAGGCGGTTTTGACGCTGAGGATGGAGTTCGTCTGAATTGGTGAGCGGATATTCTTTCAGCTTGGCGTGGGTTTTTATGACGCCCGAAAAAAATTGCTACAATTTACTTGGTATTTTTGAAATTAAACTCATATATTTTAGATGCGCCTAGCAATCATGCTGGTCGTCAATTATTTTAGGGAGAATCCTTTGACTAAATTGTTAATCACTTTAGGTTTGGCGTGTGCTTTTACATTGCCGTTGTCAGCGCAGGCTCAGGTTGCGGTGCAAGCAAATCCAAATCAAGTCGCCTTACTGGCAAGCCCTGACGCCCAGGTTGCGGCAAATAAGCGCCTAGTGTATGACTTCTGGCGTGAGGTATTTGAGGGTGGACATATGGACTTGGCAGACAAATATCTGACCGAATCGTATATTCAGCATAATCCGAATGTGCCCTCAGGACGCGCTGCGTTTATCGATTTTTTCTCTAAATTTACTAAACCATCCCCGATTGCTGCGCAGATTAAAGCACCGCTTGTGTCCATCGTTGGCGATGGCGATATGGTCGTTCTTAGTTTTGTCCGTCAGTATGACGATCCCAAAGATGCCACCAAAAAATATACCACGACCTGGTTTGACATGTTCCGTATTCAGGACGGCAAAATTGCCGAACACTGGGATAGCGCTTTGAAAAAATAAGTTTGTCGTGTCTTGTTTAGCGCTTATTTAAATAATTAATTAGACGAGATATGGCCGCTGTTTAACGTTTTCAACTTACGTTCTTAACTTAATAAACAGCGGCGATTTTGATTTGGTGGCTTTGATTAAGCGAGCGCAGTATTTTTCTTCAAATACCTAGTCGAGACGCGATGCAAATAGATTACCAGCGAGACGGCAGCAATCGTTAAACCAACGACTAGCGATATCCAGAAACCGCTGGCAGCCATTGGTTCTGCTGGCCGCAGCGGGAACCACTCAGGTGCCAAACCGAGTATGCAACCGAGTGGAATACAGACACCCCAGAACGCTGTCAGATGGATCAGCATCGGCGTGCGGGTGATTTTGTAACCTCGTATTGCGGATGATGCGGCGACCTGAGCACCATCGGATAACTGGAAGATCGCTGCCAGCAGCAATAGCTTGACCGTCACCTGCTGGACGGCGACATCGCTGGTGTACGCCGCTGCGATTTCTTGCCTGAACAGGGTGATCATCAACGCCGATATCACCGCAAATCCCAGCGATAAACCTACGCCTACCCAAGAAGAAAAACGGGCACGTTGCGTGTCATTTTCCCCCATCGCCTGACCGACACGTGTTACCGAGGCAATACCAAAACTCAGCGGCACCATAAATACTAAGGACGAAAAATTTAAGGCAATTTGATGTGCCGATACCGTGACTACACCAAAGCGTGCCACCAGTAAGCCGATCACACAAAATGCACTGACTTCCGCAAAATAGGTCACCCCGATGGGCAAGCCCATGCGCAGCATCTTGCGTATCTCTGGCCAGTGTGCAGGTTCTCTATGTGTGAACGGGTAAGTTGATTGATAGGCCGGTGCTTTTTTAATCCATAAGACCATGGCTCCCAACATCAGCCACATACCGACGCCAGTCGCTACGGCACAGCCTGTTGCGCCCAATTTTGGTAAGCCCCAATGGCCATAAATCAGCAACCAGTTAATACACACATTAAAAGCCAATCCAAATAGCGCGATCACCATCACCGGCTTGGTCTGGTTCAGGCTGGCGGTATAGCCATAGAGCGCGCGGTAACAGGCAAAAGGCGGCAAGCCAATACTGATCACATGCACAAATTGCGCGGCTTTATCCCGTACGCTATCTTCCAGATAAATATGATCGAATACCACGGTGGACAGATTGAGCAAGACATATCCCACCAGACCCACGCCCAGGCCCATCCACAAGGACTGGCGGACGATATGCGGGATTTTATGATGCGCATTAGCCCCGACCTCATGCGCCACAATCGCATTGATCGCCATCATCACACCCATCACGGTGACCAGCACCATCGCCCACAAAGATGCACCCAGCGCGACAGCGGCCAGATCATTGGCACTGGCATGCCCCGTCATCGCCACATCGGCGACACCCATGCCGACAGTAGCGAGTTGACCTATCAGGACGGGCCAGGCGAGTTGCCACATGGCGCGGGATTCAGTGAGGATTTTTGTTTTCATAATCAGCAGTGCAGGCGAGTGTGAGTCGCAAAATAGAGTGCGAATGGCATCTTAGTTCATTTTTTATAAAAAGAGGACTTATGCAAAGCCGCCCCAGCTGCGTTGTCGCTCTCGTTAGTACTAAGGAAGTACGGTCTTCATCGCCGCGCCTTGCCTGGATAATGTTATGTAAGCCCTGAAAAAGTATCTTAGCGAAATATCTTAGCTTGATACCAAACGTTAAATAACAGCCTCAACGCTAGCGGTCATGCGCTTTTTCTGACGCGGGATTAATAACATACTCCCCTTATCTTTATAGAAATATGCCGTATTGTCCTATAAAAAATTGGACGATTTAAATATACTCAATATGAGTATATTAAAAATGGTCAATATTTAGATCGACGGTCAATAAGAAATAATGAGTTTTGCAGAATCATGGTTTAACTGCTGACTTTCTGTATAGATAGTTAATCTGGGACTGAAGCCCGGACATACTTTTGCACTGAATCTCGGGCTCAAACTCGATGTTTATGGCAAACTCAGACTCTTTGTTTAATCTCAGATCACCAATATCTCAATCACTTATGCCCACGATTCAATACCGTTTACTGAATGTTTTTGCCGAGACCAGCTTTGGTGGCAATCCTCTTGCCGTGATCGAAGATGGCAGCGCACTGACTGATGCAGAGATGCAGCTGATTGCCAGACAATTCAATTTATCGGAAACGACTTTTCTATTGCCATCGGACCAGGCTGCAGCACGCATACGGATATTTACACCCACGTATGAGATGGCGTTTGCCGGACATCCGACCTTGGGGTCTGCTCAGGTAGTCAGTGATTTATTAGGCGCAGGTAAGCAATTTAAAATAGAAATGCAGGCGGGCCTGATACCGGTTTGGGCAGACAATGACCGCTGGACTCTAGCTGCCAATCCTCCCAAATACCGGGCTATGCAAGCAAGCACAAGCGAGCTGGCAGCAATGTTGAACTTACCTGCCGAGGCGATTTCTGGCCCAGTTGTGTGGGTCGATTGTGGCACTGAGCAACCAATGATTCCGCTGACCAACGCAGAATACGTACAGGCTTGCCGCCCCGATGCAGCGCTAATGGCAAGGTTTAGTAAAAATTTGAACGGACAAGCCAAAACCTATGTGTTTGCCAGTACCGGCGCAGGATTTGAGGCAAGGTATTTTTGGATGACAGGTGACAGCAGTGTCAACGAAGACCCGGGCACCGGTTCTGCTTGCGCCAACCTTGGCGGATGGTGGTTAGCGACCAATGGCAGCGAGCCGCTCGATGTCATTATTCACCAGGCCAGAAGTATCAACCGCCCCAGCTTACTCAGCTTGAAAGTTGATCAAGGGCATATTCAAGTTGGTGGCCGAGTGATTCAGATCGGTGGCGGTAGCTTAAGTTGGTAGAGATGGTGGGGACGCATTTTTACCTTTGCCTACTTAATTACTACTCTCTCAGCAGCCGTTAGCTTTCCACATAGCACCAATTTTGAGTGTTCCGGTTATTTGCTTAGGCTGTATGACTATCGGGCTATGTGGCGTTTTATGCTAGCTTGATAAAATATCAGTTAGCTTTTATTTATATACTCCCAATTTTTTTAAATAAAATTGCTATGACTGCCCATAATTAATTGGAGGATAAAAAAATACATGGGGGTAGTATATGAATTTCTCCTTCAATAATTTGATCAATCGTTGCAATCCGCAATCGTTATTTCCATTCAAACGCCTGTATTTATAATCCAAACTCTCCTTGACATCTCCAATCAGTGCTACTAAAGTGATATCACTTTGATGTCATTCAAACGGAGATAATATGAACACAGCAAGTAAAGTTGTCGGTGGCAAGTCATTGATGCATGAACGCATTCATTCCTCGCCAGATGGTTATCTGATGGTGGCCGTCGGTTTGTTTTTGATCGTGGCGGGTGGTTATTGGGCCTGGTCTGGTTTCAATGCGTTGGAGCCAGTGGTACTGCCGATTTTTGGTAAATTGCTGATCAGCATATTGGGTGCGTTTTTATTGTCGGGCTTGTACATGCTGCAACCGAATGAGGCGGCCTTGTTGTCTTTGTTTGGTAAGTACATCGGCACCGATCGCAGCGCGGGTTTGCGTTGGGCCAATCCTTTGTATTCGGTACGCAAAGTCAGTTTGCGGGCTCGCACTTTAAATTCGCCAACTTTGAAGGTGAATGATAAGCGCGGCAATCCGGTGGAGATTGGTGCGGCGATTGTCTGGCGCGTACAAGATACGGCGCTGGCCTTATTCAATATCGATGACTTCGAGCGCTTTGTGAATGTGCAGGCCGAAACCGCGATCCGTCATCTCGCATCGCAATATGCGTATGACGAGGGCGATGATCTGGCGGAGCACGAGACTACCTTGCGTGCTGGTTTAGATGAGGTGACTAAAGCCTTACGACAAGAGTTACATACCCGGTTTGAAGTCGCGGGGATTGATGTGGAAGATGCCAAGCTCACGCATCTGGCCTATGCACCAGAGATCGCGCAAGTCATGCTGCGCAGACAGCAAGCCGATGCGATTATCAGTGCGCGTAAAAAGATCGTACATGGTGCGGTGACGATGGTAGAAGAAGCGCTCAAGGGTTTGTCTGAACGCAAGATCGTCGAGCTAGATGATGAGCGCAAAGCTGCAATGGTAAGCAATTTGCTGGTCGTGCTTTGCTCGGATAAAGAGACGCAGCCGATTATTAATACCGGTACGCTTTACAATTGAGTCTGCCGGTTTGAAGTTGTGTTCCTGATGAATATTGTTGAGGGGTTGATATGCATCCATTGTTGATGATCTTCGGTGTCTTAGTCGCCTCCGTTTTGGCACTGATTTTATGCTTCTTTGGGTTGTCATTTTTAGGTCGTTGGTTTGGTCAGGATAAAGTCGAGCGATTTGCCAAGTTCCGTCTGCAAGGTCCTTTTGTGCCAGTCACGCCTGCCGTAGCCAGTGCGCACGATGCAACATCAGGTGTGCGCGATCAACCTCCAGTACCTTAATCTAGCAAAATGAAGTCGCTTAACGAAGTAGTCAAACAAAGTAGCTAAATAAGTTTGCCAGCTAGTCAGAATCAAAAAAAAATTGTTGAGGAAAATGTTGTGAACGAAATTAAATACCAACAAAGCCAATGGATGAAAGTCCTCTGGATCATGCTGCCTTTAGTGACCCTAATCATGATGGCAGTTAAAACCATGGGGCTTGATCCAGTCGCGCGTTTGCGCGCGCTGCTGACGATTGCTGCGATCAATTTTATGGTGCTGGGTTTGCTGGGACGATTGACAGTCAAAATAGACAATACCCATTTGCGCTGGTATTTCGGCTTATTTGGCTGGCCCGCATGGAAGTTAGCGCTGACTGATATCCGTCAGATAGAGCAATGTGAATCACGCTGGATAGAAGGCTGGGGTATTCGCTTTACCAAAGAGGGCATGCTCTACAACGCCGCCGGAAAAGGCGCGGTGCGCATTACCAAAGCAGATGGCTCCAGCCTGAGGTTAGGTTCTGCCGAACCTGAGGTGTTGTGTGCCGCTTTGAACAACGCGCTGGCAAATTATGCCAATAAGCTTATTAAATAAGCTTAGTAACTAAGCTTACCAAGTAAGTTCGCCAGTTAAGTTCACCAATTAAGTCGCTCACTCAGGTAGATCAGAAACATCATGGCCAGCCCCGGGAAAAAATCTTTCTTGTTACGCATCGATCCTGCACTTTGGGCAGAGATCGAGCGTATGGCCGCGCAAGAACTTCGGAGTAGTAATGCGCAAGTGGAGTATTTACTGAGAGACGCTTTAAGCCAGCGTGGCCGCAAGGTCGATATTGAATCTGTTAGCCAGAATGACGTAAAAACTGAGTGAGCATCGTAGTGATAGCTTAGGACTAACAATCAAAAATATTTGATCGCAGAGGCACAGAGAAAAACAATTCTTATTAGGACTCACGCAAAAACCAAAACCTCTCACCACAGAGAACAATAAAGGAAGAGAAAGACAGGTTTTAGCGCTGTTCTCCTGATTTTCTCTGTGGCTCTGTGTCTCTGTGTTGAGAGGTCTTGATGTTTTACCTCCAGCCATCTGGGTCCATGTGAATGCCAGCGAGTAGCGTTCCGTTTTTGCGTCAGACGTTTCTTAATTTACCTGCATTCAACGCCGCAGATTTACAGCGGCAATACTTGGCTTACATCAGGCCGTTGAATAAAATCAGCGAACGCATCTCGCAGTCGTGCGCCTTCTCCTATCGCGGTTTTCCAATGATGAATACGTAAATCATGATTGCTACCGTAAAAGAAAAAATCTTTCCGGTCGAGTACCTTGCCGCGTGGCAGAGTTTGTAGAAAACCCGGTGATGGCGACACCATAATCACGTTGTCCAGCCAATGCCGGTTTTTGCCTATGCTGGCGCGTCGCCATGGCAAACTTTTATCTAGCCAGCCCGGCACGATATGGTCGGTAAAATGCGGATACAGCACTAAGCCACCTTCTTTGTTACCGCTTAAACGCGAGTAAGGCAGCGCCAGATGGTAATCAATAATCCCACCATCCCAATACGTACCCGTCGGCGCATGAGGAATATGGCGCACAGGTTCCATAATCAGTGGCAAGGTACCCGATGCCAATAAGGCCGGGGCTAAATTATCTGCCGTTAATGACGAGAAATGGGTATCGAACGCATCAAATTTTGCCTTCAACCAAAACAGCGGATCACGCACGTCGCCAATCACCATTCTGTCCATGTGATTAGCGAGTTTAGAGCGCGATGCCAGATTCGAAAACGTCGCTGCCACAAATCCCGCTTTAGCTTTGCCACTCGATTGTGGTGCGTTTAAAAAGCCCCGGCCACGTACTGCCAGCAGATGCAGACGGTGTAGCGGTTGGTGTACGATTTCTTGCTCGTAACCACCGATAAAATTTTGTAGCAATTCAACGCAAACATCCGTCACATATTGGGCTGAAGGTTTTTCAGGATAACGCTGCTCACAATACAAATCACCGAGGCGCTGGAACGCCGCCACCGGATTAGCGTGGCTCGCCGCCGCCATACGCCAGGCACCGATGGATGCCCCGATCAAAGTACGTTCGCGCGGTGCACTTGGCAACCATTCTCCAAATAACCATTTATCCAGCGCCTGCAAAATCAACCCTTTAGGGCCACCCGCAGCAGCAGGTATAACCGCGATGTCGCGCGCCTGCAAACCGTGTTGACGAATATGTTCGAGAGCAAATTTTCCGGCGCGGATTTGTATGGGGGATGTCATAGGAGGTACTTTATTTCACGGTATGTAACTGCATTGTCGCGGCAGAAAATTTTCCTTCGACCAGCATAGGAATGATCTCCAGACTCTTGGCAATCGATTCGTCGATCAAAGGCTGCTCTTCTTTGCGCGGGCGATGCAAAACAAAATCAGCAACACCTTGTTGCAAGTTCAGACTACGTGGATGTCCGATACCTATCCGCAAGCGCCAATAATCTTGTGTCCCCAAAGCTGCGGTGATGTCTTTCAACCCGTTATGACCACCAGACGAACCACCTAATTTAAGCTTGGCAATACCCGGCAAAATATCCAGCTCATCATGCACCACCAATACTTGATCTGGCGTGATTTTATAAAACCGACAAATCGCACCGACCGACTGGCCAGAACGATTCATAAATGTTTGTGGTTGCAACAGCCAGACCTCTTCGCCAGCAAGCCTGGTTTTAGCCACCAGCGCGTTAAAATTTTTATCGCGTTGCAAACCATTTGTCGCAAGTTGATCAACCAGCCAGAAGCCAGCATTGTGGCGGGTTTGTTCGTATTCAGGGCCAGGATTGCCGAGGCCGACTATGAGGCGGATAGACATAATAATTTCAGCAAAAATAGTGCATTAGCTGTGAGTTGATAGATTGAATTGATTTGAATTTTTTACACGTCATCTTGTAGATCAACAGGTCACATAGTTCGCTTATCTATAATTAATAACCGTATGGTGCGCCATGCTGACCAGTACACCTTGCTATTTTTTATCGCTTGCTACGGGGCGTATGACGCATTCCGCGGCGACATTCCGGTTAAAATTTTTTAGACAAAATCAAAATAGAGCGTCCAATGATTCTGCGGCTTCTGGCTTAAAATCACGCCAGAAGCCGCAGAATCATTGGACAAGCAGTTTTACTTTTTTTTCTTCAGCAAGGGTTGTAAATACTTACCCGTCACACTCTCAGGGTTTGCTGCAACATCCTCTGGCGTACCACTTGCGATAATCAGGCCACCGCCTGCGCCGCCTTCTGGTCCCAGATCGACGATCCAGTCGGCGGTCTTAATCACGTCTAAATTGTGTTCGATGATGACAACCGTATTTCCTTGATCGCGCAAACGGTGAATGACTTTGAGCAGCAAATCAATATCATGGAAATGCAGACCCGTCGTTGGTTCATCCAAAATATACAGAGTACGACCGGTGTCACGTTTGGATAATTCCAGGGACAATTTTACCCGTTGTGCTTCGCCGCCAGACAGCGTAGTCGCACTTTGTCCCAGCCGGATGTAGCCTAGGCCCACGTCTAGCAGTGTGTGTAGTTTACGTGCGATGACGGGAACTGGTTTAAAGAATTCATACGCATCTTCTACCGTCAAGCCCAGCACCTCGTTGATATTTTTTCCCTTGTATTGGACTTCTAATGTCTCACGGTTGTAGCGCTTGCCGTGGCACACATCGCAAGGCACGTACACGTCGGGTAAAAAATGCATTTCGACTTTGATCACGCCATCACCCTGACAGGATTCGCAGCGACCGCCTTTGACGTTGAACGAGAAACGTCCTGCA
The DNA here is from genome assembly GCF_040544445.1 of Undibacterium sp. GrIS 1.8. Lineage (NCBI taxonomy): Bacteria > Pseudomonadati > Pseudomonadota > Betaproteobacteria > Burkholderiales > Oxalobacteraceae > Undibacterium > Undibacterium sp. GrIS 1.8. Next base: position 78,827 of record NZ_JBEONQ010000022.1, read on the forward strand.
CTGTAGCCTCGTTCTTTGGCCACCGGCACGGTAGAAAACAGATCGCGTATCGGTGTGAATAAACCAGTATAAGTAGCTGGATTGGAGCGCGGTGTGCGGCCAATCGGTGCTTGATCGACCGAGATGACTTTATCAAAATGTTCTAGCCCGCTGATGCTGTCAAACGCGGCAGGCTCGGTTTGCGATCCATATAAGTGGCGCGCAGCGGCAGGATATAAGGTGTCATTGACCAGTGTAGATTTGCCAGAGCCGGATACGCCAGTCACACAGGTGAGTAAGCCAACTGGTAACTTGAGCGTCACGTTTTTTAGGTTGTTGCCTCGTGCGCCAGAGATCACGAATTGTTTTTCCGGATTAAAGGTCGTGCGCTTTTTAGGGACGGCGATTGCCATGGCACCGCTCAGGTATTGCGCGGTCAGCGAGCGTTCGCTTTTCATGATGTCTTCTAGCGTACCCTGGGCAATGACTTCACCGCCATGCACACCTGCACCGATGCCCATGTCAACGACAAAGTCGGCGCAGCGGATCGCATCCTCATCATGCTCGACTACCAGCACAGAATTACCGATATCACGCAAATGTTTTAGCGTATCGATCAGGCGATCGTTGTCGCGCTGATGTAAACCGATCGAGGGTTCATCTAGTACATACATCACACCAGTCAAACCAGAACCGATTTGTGACGCCAGACGGATACGCTGTGCCTCGCCACCGGAGAGTGTATCGGCGCTGCGGTCCAAAGATAGATAGTCCAGACCGACGTTGTTGAGAAAGGTTAGACGCGAGCTGATTTCTTTAATAATGCGATCTGCAATTTCTCGTTTTGCACCGACTAAAGTCAGTGATTCAAAGAAGCTCAGGGTTTGGCGCAAAGGCAGGGCGCTGACTTCGTAAATCGCTCTTTCCTGCGCGCCGTTACCGACTTTGACGTAACGAGCCTCAATCCGCAAACGTGCACCGTCGCAGCTAGGGCATTGCTTTTCATTGATGAACTTGGCGAGTTCTTCTTTTACTGCCATCGAATCTGTCTCGCGGTAACGGCGTTGCAGATTGACGATCACGCCTTCAAAGGTATGTTCTTTGATGACGGTACGACCGCGCTCATTAATGTAAGTGAAGGGAATATTCTGTTTACCTGATCCGTACAGAATCACTTGCTGAGCAGATTCTGGCAATTGTTCAAACGGCGTATCAATATCAAAATCATAGAACGCCGCCAGGTTGGACAACATCTGGAAATAGAATTGATTGCGTCTGTCCCAGCCCTTGACCGCACCGCTGGCCAGCGACAAATTTGGGAAGGCAACAATCCGTTTCGGATCAAAAAATTCGATGTGGCCGAGGCCATCGCACTCTGGGCAAGCACCCATAGGATTGTTGAAGGAGAACAGGCGCGGTTCTAATTCTTGTAGCGAATAACCGCAAGTCGGGCAGGCAAATTTATTCGAGAATAATTGCTCATGGCCGTTGTCCATATTCACAATCAAGGCGCGACCATTGGCGATGCGCAGTGAGGTCTCGAATGACTCTGCCAGACGTTGTTTGATCTCAGCTTTGACTTTGACACGATCAATCACCACGTCGATCGTATGCTTCTCCGTCTTTTTTAATTTAGGCAGATCATCCACTTCGACAATCTTGGCCGGGTGTGTGCCAGTTTGTACGCGGAAGCGCACAAAGCCTTGCGCTTGCATCTGCTCAAACAAATCAACATGCTCACCTTTGCGGTTGGACACCACGGGCGCCAAAATCATGAGCTTGGTATCTTCCGGCATTGCCAGCACGGTATCCACCATTTGCGATACAGACTGCGCTGCCAATGGATTTTCTGGATGATCTGGGCAATACGGCGTACCGACGCGGGCATACAAAAGGCGCAGATAATCGTGGATCTCAGTTACCGTACCGACGGTAGAACGCGGATTGTGCGAGGTCGCTTTTTGCTCTATCGAAATGGCAGGGGACAAACCTTCAATCAGATCGACATCCGGTTTTTCCATCAATTGCAAAAACTGTCGTGCGTAAGCTGACAGTGATTCGACATAACGTCGCTGGCCTTCTGCATACAAAGTATCAAACGCCAAAGACGATTTACCTGAGCCGGATAAACCAGTAATGACCACCAGCTTATTGCGTGGCAAATCTAAACTGATGTTTTTTAAATTATGTGTACGCGCACCGCGAATGCGGATTTCGTCACGCTTAGGTGCGGGGATGCCAGTTTTATCGAAGTCGATTTCAGCAGGCTTGGCTGCTTTGGCCGATTTTGCACGAACTTTGACCGTATTTTGTGTCATATCAACTGCTTTCCGTAAGGATGGTTTGGCTCCCCGGTTTTTTGATTCGGGAACAAGCAACCTGATACTATAACGGGTTTTTGAAATTTGACGTGTGCAAGCTGCGGACTTTGTTTTTGTCCCGTGTTTGACATATCTGTATGGCAACGTCACGAATGGATAAGAGCATTCTGAAACGCTTTACTAAGCTTGTCTGGCTTATAATCGGCGGCAAATGCTCAATCAGCTAAACAGCGAGATGGCTGAATGGGCTGAATGTGGTTTTAGCCAGAGTTATTGTCAAATTCATCAAATAATCACTATTACTTAGTGAACTTAATTAGCGAACAACAGGAGAAATACATGGCATCCCTCAATAAAGTCCAGATTATCGGCAATCTCGGACGCGACCCAGAAACGCGTTACATGCCTAGCGGCGACGCCATGACCAGCATCACCGTTGCCACTACAGAAAACTGGAAAGATAAAGCCACCGGCGAGAAAAAAGAGCAGACCGAATGGCATCGCATTACTTTTTTCGGCAAACTGGCAGAAATCGCTGGTCAATATCTGAAAAAAGGTTCGCAAGTCTATGTGGAAGGCAGTCTTCGCACGCGTAAATACACCGACAAAGACGGCGTAGAGAAATACGCTACCGACATCAAAGCAGACACCATGCAAATGTTGGGCGGACGTCCAGGTATGGGCGGCGGTGCACCGATGGATGAGTACGGCGGCGCCCCATCAGCACCACGCCAAAGCGCACCAGCGCCATCATCTGCACCACGTCAGGCACCAGCATCACGCCCGGCACCGAATTTTTCTGATATGGATGATGATATTCCGTTTTAATTTCGGACTTTCTCAATACAAAAGTAAAAACGCAGCCCTTAAAGGCTGCGTTTTTTTTCTTAAGTTTTACAAGTTATTTCTTTTCAAACGCTTCGACTAAAAGTTGAGCACCGGTGGTTCGCACCGCATTAATGATTTCTTCTTTTGCTGACTCGTGCTGCATAGCTCTGGCAATCATGACTGCACCGACGTTTTGTGCGATCACTGTCCATGCGACTGTATCTGATCCGGTCATTTCTTTTAATACATCTTTGAACCGGAGCATGCCAGCTTCAAACGCTAGATGCGCATCGTCATTGGCGCGTGCTACTTCTGCTGTGAGTGAGGGCAGCAGACATCCAGTCTCCGGTGAGTGTACGTGCTGCATGCTGAGGTAGCTCGCCAGTGCTTTAAGGATGGTTCCCATATCATCTGGATTCATGTTCTCAAAAACCTGCACAGTGCGACCTATTTCTGCTGTGATCACGGCAGTAAAAAGATCGCTCTTGTTGCTAAAGTGTTTGTAGAGCGAACCTGTTGTCAGCCCCGCGGCATTCGCCAGTGCATCAACACCTGTTGCTGCGAAACCATGTTTTTTTGCATAGCTTCCACTTTCCGAGAGCAGTTGACTTCGGACTCCTTCTTTGTGTTCCTTCGAATAGCGCATATAAATTTGAAATTTAGGTTGACGTTTCTATTGACGCTAGGATTAACATTATATAGGATAACGATCACTATCCAATAATCCTTTATAACGTTCGAGGCGACAAATGACTAATTCAGAACCTGTGGAGTGGAAAAAAACAGCGTGCATTATTTGTGCGCTCAATTGTGGTCTCGAAGTCCAAACCGAGGGGTCAAGGATTATTCGTATTCGTGCCGATAAGATGCATCCAGTCTCGCAAGGATATTTATGCGAAAAGGCGCAGCGTATGGACTATTACCAGAATGGCGCTGACCGCATATCTTCGCCTATGCGCAGAAGTGCCGACGGTAGTTACGAGGCGATTGACTGGGACACTGCGATCCGTGAGATCGCAGAAAAATTTACCGAGATTAAACGCAAGCATGGTGGCGAAAGTATTTTGTATTACGGAGGTGGTGGTCAAGGCAATCATCTGGGTGGCATTTATGCAGATAGCACGATTAAGGCCTTGGGTATTGAATATCGTTCTAACGCCTTAGCACAAGAAAAAACTGGCGAGGGTTGGGTGCAGGGCAAGATGATGGGGTCTGGCGTGCATTGTGATTTTGAGCATGCTGAAGTGGCAGTTTTCCTGGGGAAAAATCCTTGGCAGTCGCATGGCTTTGCAAGAGCGCGTGTGATTTTGCGAGATATGCAGAAAGATCCAAACCGCAGCATTATTGTGATTGATCCCCGTAAGACCGAAACCTCAGAAATGGCGGATTATCACCTCGCAGTCAAACCAGGTACAGACGCCTGGTGCTTGATGGCGATGGCAGCAATCATCGTACAAGATAATTTGGCTCCGATGGAGTGGCATGCAGAACATACCACTGGCTATGACAACATCGCCGCCGAATTACGCAAAATTTCTATACCTGAATACGCCCAAATTTGTGGTGTTGACGAGGATTTGATACGCGGCGCGACCCGCCGCATCGTCCATGCAAAAAGTGTCTCGATGTTAGAAGATCTTGGCGTACAGATGAATATGCATTCCACGCTGAACAGCTATCTAAATCGTCTGGTGTGGTTATTAACGGGCAATTATGGACGCCAAGGTACCAACAACTCTTTCGTCCCTTTGCTGGGCTTATCTATGTCTGGCCGGGATCAAAGTAAAAAAACCAAAAATCCGAAAACGCCTTCACAAGCTACATCTGCCAAGCCCAGAGTTGGTCGCACCAGTCCTGTAACAGGATTCAAAGTGATCATGGGTTTAATCCCTTGTAATGTGATCCCTGAAGAAATTCTTACGGATCATCCAAAACGCTTCCGGGCGATGTTGATCGAAAGCGCCAACCCGGTTCATTCCTTAGCAGATAGCCAAAAAATGCGCGAAGCTTTACGCGCTTTAGAGTTGAGTGTCGTACTAGACGTGGCGATGACAGAAACCGCGTTGCAGGCAGACTACGTACTTCCAGCGTCTAGTATTTTTGAAAAAGCGGAGGCGGCTTTCTTTAATTTAGAAGTGCCAAAAAATGCCTTTCATTTACGGCATCCCTTGTTTGCGCCGCGTGAAGGCACTTTGTCAGAAGCAGAAATCCATGCCCGTCTGGTCGAGGCACTGGGAGCGGTAGGACCTGCGCAATACGGCTTGTTACGCAAAGCTGCTAAGTTAGGTTTGCTACCTTACGCTCTCGCTTTTGCATGGAAATCTATGCGCGATAAGCGGGTAGCCCGGAATGCGCCTGTCGTGCTTTATCGCACCTTGGGTGAACAAATGACAAAGGCAGCGGCACCTGCCGCAGCTTTATGGGGGATCTGTCAGATGTATATCCGTCAGCAGCCGCAGGCCGCCGCTGGCGCAGGTTTCAGCGGACATCCTGTGTTAGCGGCTAACCGCTTGTTCAACGCGATCGTCAACAGTCCATCGGGCGTGGTCTACGCTATTGCAGAATACAAACATAGCTGGCAAGCGGTGCGACTCCCGGATCATCGTATCAATTTATGGATACCTGAGCTATTACCTGAAATCGAAAAAATCAGCAAAGGCGGCCCTACTGTTGACATGCAATATCCTTTCATACTCTCCGCTGGCGAACGTCGTACCGAAACCTCCAACACCACATTCAGAGATAGCAGCTGGCATAAGAAAGGCAGCTTTGGAACCTTGCGGATTAGTCCCCAAGATGCCGCTGACTTAGGTTGTCAGCCGGGTGACTGGGTGCGAGTAACGACACGCCGCGGCAGCGCCGACGCAGAAGTTGAGCTATCAGAGGGACTGCAATCCGGCCATGTTTCTCTACCTAACGGACTAGGTTTAGATTATCGCCGCGCCGATGGCGTGGTCGAACGTAAAGGCGTATCGCTCAATGAATTAACCGGCGTGATGGAGCGCGATCCAATTGCCGGAACACCTTGGCATAAACGTGTAGCGGCAAGAGTAGAACGTATTCCTGTACCGGCCTGATTGATCAGCGGATGAGCATGCTGCGGCGCTAATTTAAAAGACATGAGAGGTTCTTGCAAAACGAAACACCGGAGAGTAATTTTATTGCGAGAAGCGCAAAATAGATGAGAAAGGAGCGGCCATTTCTGGCAAGATGAAAG